>NZ_JBEXXO010000011.1:0-263976 GCF_040630435.1 Streptomyces sp. NPDC005803
CGGGCGGCGCAGGCGGCGCGGAAGCGGGCGGCGCAGGCGGCGCGGAAGCGGGCGGCGCAGGCGGCGCGGAAGCGGGCGGCGCAGGCGGCACGGAAGCGGGCGGCGCAGGCGGCACGGAAGGCGGAGGCGGCGGCGCTGCGAACGTGCGGGGCCGGGGTGGGCCGGCCGGTGGCTCCCACGGGGCGCGCGCGGTCACCTCGGGCGGTGGAGCCGGCGACGCGGCCGCCGTTCGGGTGACGGCGGACGACTCCGGCCTCGGTCCGGGCACCGGGGCGGCGGTCTCGTACGCCGCGCCGCCGGCGGGCCCCACCGCGCCCGACGCCGAGTCGAAGCGGTCGTCGAGACTGTCGGCCACGTGGCTCGCCCCGGTGTCCGGGGCGGATTCGTCATACAGCCTGCGCCACCAGTCGTCCTCGTGGGCGGCGGGCCTCTCCCCCTGCTGACTCATGCCCTTATTGTCCACCGCGGAGGCCGTGCGAAAACGGGGCATCGGCAAATAAGGGGCGGGGCGCGTCACGGAAGAGGTCCGCCGGGCGGCCCCACCCCCCACGGGAAGGACGCCCCGGCGGACCGGTCGGTGACGCCGCGTCAGCGGACGGCGTAGGCGTTGGTGACGGTCTGGACGACGGAGTTGCCGTTGGTGTCCGTCAGTTCGGTGCGCAGCGTGACCGGCTTGCCGGCCGCGTCCGCGTGGTTCACGGTCGCGGTCCAACGGCCCTGCCGCTGTGCGGTGGTGGCGGCGATCCAGGTCGCGCCACCGTCGTACGAGTACGAGACCTTGGCGTCCGTGAGCGCGCCCGGCGTGTAACCGGCGTGACCCGAGGCGCTCAGGCCGATCTGCAGGCCGTCCTTCGCCGCCAGGGTCTTCATGCCGTCCGAGGGCAGGCCGTAGTGCGGGAAGAGCAGCGGAATGCCCTGCGAGTAGGCGTTCTCGTCCCGGTGCGAGCGGAACCTCCACGTGGTCTCGGTCCGGGTGGACCGCTTCCACACGGCGGCGGGCTGACCCGCCTTCGTGGTCATCATGGTGAGTTCGTACGCGGCGTCCTCGGCCGGGACGGTGAACACCCCGGACGGCCAGCCGGACTCACCGAGCACGGTGCCGCCGCTGCTGAGGCGCATGTTGCCCATGTCCCCGAAGGAGCCCTGGAGGCCGCCGTGTTCGCTGTCGCTCCAGAAGCCCGGGGCGACGCCGATCAGGTTGTCCTGGCGTTCGGCGGCGAGCAGTTCCCTGCCCTGGCTGTCGCGCGGCGCGGACGGGACGAGGACGCCCCCGTACCAGTGCTCGGTGCGGTGCGAACCGGCCTGGTAGGTGCGCACCCGGTCGACCATGAACTCGCCCCAGGGGAAGCTGGAGGAGACGTAGCGCTGCCAGGAACCCTCACCCGACGAGTAGTACTCGGTGCGCCTGCTCGGGGCTGCGACGCTGTCGAAGGCGCCGACGCCGAACGTGGTGCCGTAAGGGCGGGCGGCGAGCAGCGAGTCGACGTAGTCGGCCCGGACGCCCATGGACTCGTAGGTGGACTCGACCGTGCCGAGGGTCCTGTCCTTGACCTTGTACGTGCGGTCGGAGGTGACGGTGCCCGTCTCGGGGAAGGACAGGTTGTAGACGAACGGGCTGACCGCGGTGGCCTTCCAGCTCAGCTTCACCGGCCCGGCTGCCAGCGCGGCGCTCAGGCCGGACGCCTCGTCCGCCTGGATGCCGAGGGAGGGCAGAGGCGCCGCGCCGTAACCGACGGACGGCTTCCACGGACCGGCCGAGGGACGGTGCGCGATGACCGCCACGGCGCCGGCGGCCTTGGCGTCGCGTGCCTGCACGGCCATGAGGCCGTCGTCCGTGACCCCGATCAGGGCGATCTTGCCCGCGACGCCGGCGGCCTTCAGCTCGTCCGGCGTGCCGGTGCCGGCGTCGACGAGTGCGGCCTGCCCGGTGCCGTCGAGGTTGACGGAACCGGAGGAAGCGGGGGTGGGGTGCAGCGTGGCGCCTCCGACGACCGCGAGCTTCTCGATCTGCGGGGCGTAGGCGCGCCAGAAGCTGTCGAACTCGAAGTCGCCGTCCCGGGCCTTGCCCTGGATGTCGACCAGGTAGTCCTTGACAGCGCCGCTGCCGGCGATGGACCCGGAGTGCAGCCAGACGTCGTCCCAGCTGCGGCCGAAGGCGAGGGTGGCACCGTGGGTCTCGGTGGTGCGGTCCTCGGTCTTCACCTTGATCCGGTGGGCCGTGCGGGCGTCGAGCACCAGGGTGGTGTCCTTGGTGACGTCCAGTTGCGGCCTGGCGAGGTAGCCGACGGAACCCGCGAGGCGGCCCGTGGCGTCGTCGGGGTCGGCGGAGACGATGAAGCTGGAGACGAAGTAGGCGCCCGGGCGCACCTCGTACACCTGGTCGGCCGAGCCGTCGTTGAAGCGGCGCTCGCCGGTGGCGGTGTCGGTGCCGATGACGTCCAGCGAGGACGAGCCGGTGGCGGGCTCGCCGTTGCGGTCGATCAGCTTGACGCGCAGGGTGACGGTCTCGGCCCCGACGTACAGCGAGAACGGGGTGGAGACCTTGACGCCGCCGGCGGCGGTGGCCAGCACCCGGCCGGTGACGTCACCGTACTGGCTGTCCTGGAGGCGGGCGGTCGGGTCGAGCTTCAGGGGGACCTCGGCCGTCGCGCCGGCGGGCACGGTGACGCTCTTCGCGCCGAGCGCGGCGACGGCGGACCGGACGGCGGAACCGTCGTTGCCCGTGACGCCCTGGAGGGTGAGCGAGAGCTTCACCGGCTTGTCGCCCGTGTTGGTGTACGGGATCCGCACGGTGGTGCGGTCCGTCTTGTCCTGCGGCCAGTTGAAGGTGCCGCCCTGGACGGCGGGCGCGCCGGTGAGCGTCGTGTCGATGGCGGCCTTGACGTCGAGCCTGCCGCCGCCGGTCTCGCGTACGTCACCGGGGATGTCGCTCTTCGCTGACGACACCAGGGCCGCCTTGACCTGCTGGGCCGTCCAGTCCGGATGCCGTTCCTTGACGATGGCGGCGGCGCCCGCGACATGCGGGGTGGCCATCGACGTACCGGACATCGACTGGTACGCGTAAACGCCGCGGCCGCCTGCCGCGGCGGCGGAGATGTCGACGCCGGGGGCGGCGATCTCGGGCTTCAGGGTGTGCGAGACGATCGCGGGGCCGCGGCTGGAGAACGGGGCGGTGGAGTCGTCGCGGTCGACCGCGCCGACGGTCAGCACGCTGGGCGCGCACCCGGGCGAGGAGACGGTGTTGAGCGACGGTCCCGCGTTGCCGGCCGCGATGACGAACAGGGTGTCCTTGCTCTTGCCGAGTTCCTCGGCGGCCATGCTCATCGGGTCGGTGCAGTCGGTGGGGGTCTGGCTGCCCAGGCTCATCGAGACGACGTCGGCCTTCTGGTCGACGGCCCACTGCATGCCCGCGATGATCCAGGAGGAGTCGCCGGACCCGCTGTCGTTGAGCACCTTGCCGACGAGCAGGTCGGCGCCGGGGGCGACGCCCTTCTTCCTGCCGTCACTGGCCGCGCCGGAACCGCCCACGGTGGAGAGCGTGTGGGTGCCGTGGCCCTGGCGGTCGTCGGTGGTGTCGGAGTCGGTGAAGTTCTCCGACGCGGTGATCCGGCCCTTGAGGTCCGGGTGTTCGGCGTCGGCGCCGGTGTCGAGGACGGCGACCTTGGTGCCCTTGCCGTCGTAGCCGGCGGCCCAGGCGAGGTCGGCGCCGATCTGCCGGGTGGAGCGGTCGAGGCTGGCCTCGACCTTGCGGTCGAGCCAGAGCTTCTTCAGCCCGGTGGTGGAGCGGGCCCGGGTGGTTCCCGCGATGTCCGACCAGAACCCGGCGGTCAGCTTCTTGTCGGCCTTGAGCGCCACACCGTCGATCGCCGGGAGGGCGAGGCCGCGCTCGGCGCCGCGCGGGGTGGCGGGCGCGCTGCGCGCGGTGTCCTGGGAGTAGGTCGCGATCAGCGGTACGGAGTCCGCGTGCGCGTCGTCGTACCCCTGGCGGATGAGCCCGGTGACGTTGAAGAGCTCCTCGTCGACGGTGCCGGCGGCGAGCGCCTTCGCCGCGGTGTCCGGGTAGACGTAGAGGTCCTTGCCCGAGCGGCGGGTCTGCACGAGGGGGACGGTGCCGTCCTCGCGAGCCTGCGCGGTGGCGGAGGCGTTGCCCGAACCGTCGGTGCTCACCAGCACCTTGTCACCGGTGACCAGCGTGACGGTGACCGGGCGGTCCCCCTGGGCGGTGGCGGCGGCGCTGCCGGTCAGCGGTCTCTTCGTGGTCGCGTCGCCCTGTGGCGCTGCCACGGACGGTGCGATGACCGTGACGGCGAGGACGGCGGCGGTGGCCGCCCCCAGTGCCGTGCGCGATATCGGACGCATCGCTCTCCCCAAGTAGGACCGGAACGAACTGGCTCAAACGCCAGCATTCCGGAGGTTGTTGGTGCTGCGGTGGCGCCACATTGGCAGAGTGACGGGCGGTACAGGGATGATGTGCCACGGCGGGTTTACGCCGTGGCTGCTTTCCGCCACGGATGCCCGCCGAGCAGCACGACATCACAGGGAAGCCACGCGGTCGGAGAGGTCCGGGGATGCTGGGAGCCATAGGTCTCGACGAGACACAGGAGTCGGCCTACCGCGCGCTCGTGGCCGTGGGAGCTGCGGAGGTCTCCGACCTCGCGCACCGGCTGGCCCTGTCCGAACGGGACACCGAGCGGGCGCTGCGGAGACTGGAGCAGCACGGGCTGGCCGCCCAGTCGTCGGCCCGTACCGAGCGGTGGGTGGCGGCTCCGCCCGGGGTCGCGCTGGGGGCGCTGCTGACGCAGCAGCGCCATGAACTGGAGCAGGCGGAGCTGGCCGCGGCGCTGCTGGCCGAGGAGTACCGGGCGGACGCAGCCGAGCCCGCCGTGCACGATCTGGTCGAGGTGGTCACCGGGGCGAGCGCCGTGGCCCATCGTTTCCATCAGCTGCAGCTGGGGGCGGCGAGCGAGGTGTGCGCCCTGGTCACCGGGAACCCGATCGCGGTCAGCGGGCTCGACAACGAGTCCGAGGAGCAGGCCGCCACCCGTGGGGTGTCGTTCCGGGTGGTGGTCGAGCGCGAGGTGCTGGGGCTGCCTTCGGGGATCGTGGAGCTGTCGGCCGCGCTGAGCCGTGACGAGCAGTGCCGAGTGGTGGACCGGGTGCCGACGAAGCTGGTCATCGCGGACGGGGCGCTGGCGATGGTGCCACTGACCGGCCGCGGCGCGGAGCCCGCGGCCCTGGTGGTGCACGGGTCGGGGCTGCTGGAGTCGCTGACGGGGCTGTTCGAGGCGGTGTGGCGCGAGGCGATGCCGCTGCGGCTCGCCGAGAGCGGCCGGGTCGGTGAGCAGCCGACCGGACCCGATCCGACGGATCTGGAGATCCTGTCACTGCTGCTGGCCGGCCTGACCGATGCCAGCGTGGCGAAGCAGCTGGATCTGGGGCTGCGCACGGTGCAGCGCCGGGTCAAGGGCCTGATGGAGCTCACCGGGGTCTCGACGCGGCTGCAGCTGGGCTGGCATGCGTACGAGCGGGGCTGGGTCGCCCGCGAACCGCGGCCCTGAACGGGCCCGAGCCCCCGGCGTCGTGCCTCTGAGCTGCGCTGACGGGCCTGGGCCGGGCCGTGACGACGGGCGGGACCGGCCGGATTCCGGCAGGCTGGTCAGATGAGTGTGTGGCAGCTCGTCGCCGTCGGTCTGGTCATGTTGCTCGGCCTGATCGGCGTGCCGGCGCCCGGTGTGCCCGGGCAGGCGATCGTCTGGGCCGCCGTCCTGTGGTGGGCGCTGACGGACATGACGCCGGCTGCCTGGGGCGTACTGATCGGGGCCACGGCGCTGCTGCTGCTGAACCAGGCGCTGAAACCGCTCCTGCCCCCGCGCCGCCCCCGCGAGTCCGGGGCGCCGCGGCGCACGCTGATGCTCGGCGGGATCGGCGCGATCGCCGGATTCTTCGTGCTCCCGGTGGTCGGAGCGATCGCCGGGTACGTGGGCGTGATCTACGGGGCGGAGCGGCTGCGACTGGGCAGCCGCGGGGCCGGCTGGGCGTCCGTCCGCTCGGTGATGCGGGCGACCGGCTACTCCGTGCTCGTCGAGCTGTTCGCGTGCCTGCTGGTGGCGGGCGCGTGGCTGGGCGCGGTGATCTGGGGCTGACGGCACGCCCCCAGGGCCTCACCGTCCATGACTTCCGTTCCGCCCGGTCACGGCGGACGAACCCGCGCCGCGCCGGGGCCTGCCGGCCTGAACCCCCGTTACGCGGGCACCCGTGCCATGAGCTCCGCGCGGCGGACACCGTACGAGCGCCACGGCCGCCACCGGTCCGAGCCGGGCGTCCCGTACGGGTCCACATCGGGGTCGCCCAGCCCGCGCATGCGGATCAGCGCGGCGGTGGCGGGGGTGATACCGGGCAGCCGCAGCAGCGCCTGCCCGGCCTCGTCCCGGTCGGCGCCCGCGTCGAGCCGTACGTCGCCGTCGGCGAGGGCGGCGGCGAGCGCCCGCAGCGCGGGATCGCCCACCGCACCGGCCAGGACGCCCGGTTCGGGAAAGACATGGGTGAGCCCGCCGCAGGGCACGTCCAGGACCTTGCCGTACGCCTCGACCAGATCCGCGGCGGCAGCCGGGCCCAGCAGCGCCCGTACCGCGAACTCCTCGGGGTCCGCCGTACCGGGCGAGCGCACTCCCGGGCGGGCGGCTACCGCGGCCGCGAACATGGGATCGCCGCCCAGCAGCTCGTCCACGGCGTACGGATCGGCGTCCAGGTCGAAGAGGCGGCGCAGCCGCTGCACCGCGGTGGTCAGATCGCGCAGGTCCGTGAGGTGGATGCGCGCCTCCAGCCAGCCGCCCGCGGACCGCTCGTCCACGGCGGCGATGCCGGTCCCGTGCGGCAGGCGCAGGGTGCGGCGGTAGGTCCGGGCACCGGGCTCCCCGCTGACCTCCTCGATCCGGGCGACCGTCTCGTCGGCGAGCAGGTCGAAGACCTCACGGGCCGCGTACGGCCCCCGATGGGCGAGCCGGAGCGGGATTCCGGTGGTGCGGGCCTCCCGGACGGCGGCGCCGAGCCCGGTGCCGGCCTCGGTCCGCAGCTCGCTCGGAGTGCGGGCGTAGATCTGCCGGACGGTGTCGTTGAACTGGCGCACGCTGGCGAAGCCGGCCGCGAAGGCGATCTCGGTGACGGGCAGCGCGGTGGTCTGGAGCAGGAGGCGTGCGGTGTGCGCGCGCTGGGCGCGGGCCAGGGCGACCGGCCCGGCGCCCAGCTCGGCGTTGAGCTGCCGCTGGACCTGCCGCGCGCTGTACCCGAGCCGGTGGGCGAGGCCGGGGACGCCTTCCCGGTCCACCACACCGTCGCCGATCATCCGCATGGCGCGGCCGACCACGTCCGCCCGGACGTTCCAGTCCGCGGAGCCGGGAACGGCGTCCGGGCGGCAGCGCCGGCACGCCCGGAAGCCGTTGCCCTGGGCGGCGGCCGCGGTCGGGTAGAAGCGGACGTTCTTGCGCTTGGGGGTGACGGCGGGGCAGCTCGGCCGGCAGTAGATGCCGGTCGTCTCGACGGCGAAGAAGAACTCCCCGTCGAAACGCGCGTCGCGGCTGCTCACCGCCTCGTACCTGGTCTCTTCGTCCATCACACCGTCCAGTGTGCGACAACGCGCCCCGCCGCACTCGCGGATTTCGGACGTCGACCAGGGCCGTTCCGGGCTACCGCACCCGGCCGCGCTTCGCCTCCATGGCGGCCCGGCCCTCGGCCCCCTTGCGCTTCCAGTCGCGCCGGATCTCGGAGCGGACCCGGGCATCCGTCTTGGCGACGATGCGCTGGTTCTCGCGGAGCAGCTTGCGGTAGCTGTCCATGCGCCGCTCGGGCAGCGATCCGTCCTCGATCGCCGCCATCACCGCGCAGCCGGGCTCGGCCTCGTGGGCGCAGTCGTGGAACCGGCACGTCGCGGCCAGTTCCGCGATCTCGGAGAAGACCTGCCCGACGCCGGTCTCCGCGTCCCACAGGCCGACGCCGCGCAGTCCCGGGGTGTCGATGAGAACCCCGCCGGAGGGCAGCACCAGCAGATTGCGGGTCGTCGTGGTGTGCCGGCCCTTGCCGTCCATGTCCCGGGTGGCCTGCACCTCCATCTCGTCGCGCCCCAGCAGGGTGTTGGCCAGGGTGGACTTGCCCGCACCGGAGGCGCCGAGCAGCACGCTCGTACCGCCGGAGACGATGGCGGCGAACACGTCGACGCCCTCCCCGGTGGCGGAGCTGACGGGCAGCACCTGCACGCCGGGCGCGAGCCGCTCGACGTCCTGTACGAGGTGGGAGAGCGTGACGGCGTCCGGGACCAGGTCGGCCTTGGTCAGGACGACGAGGGTCTCGGGGGCCCCGCCCCCGTCCGCCGCCCCGTCCCGGAGCAGCGCGTCACCGCCGGCGGCGGACATCGCCAGGGCGAGGAAGCGCTCCACCCGGCCGAGGTCGAGTTCGACGGCCAGCGAGACGCAGATGGCGATGTGATCGACGTTGGTGGCGAGCACCTGGCCCTCGGAGCGCTGGGACGAGGTGGAGCGGACGAAAGCGGTGCGCCGCGGCAGCAGCGTACGGACGAACTGCGGGTCGCCGTCGGGATCGACGGCCGCCCAGTCGCCCGTGCAGACGATCCGCATCGGGTCACGGGGCACGACGAACGCGGTGTCCGCGCGGACCGTGCCGTGCGGGGTGACGATGTCGCACTGCCCGCGGTCGACCCGCACCACGCGCCCGGGCAGCAGCCCCTGTTCGGCGTAGGGGGCGAACTCGGCCGCCCAGCCGTCGTCCCAGCCGTAGGCGGTCAGGGGGTGCGACGCCGAGGAGCCCTGGAGTCCGGAGGAGAAAGAAGGAGAAGAAGACGGGAAAGACAAGGGAAACCCTTCACAGGGTGGCCCCGGCGGTGCGCACTGCGGCGCGGAGGTTCTCGAGTCGGTCAGCCGGTGGCCACGGGGGTGGGAACGATGCTCTTCGGCTTGTGGGCAGCGCCCACCGCAACGACAGTCATCAATGTCCTCACCTCCGGTTTCCTGTGGTTCCGCCTCCGGCCGGCCATGGTGGTCACGGCCCGGTGCGGAACGCTGCACACCTTAGCCGGGCCGTCCCGGACGGCGTCAACACCTTTTTCCCGTCCGCCCGTTCCTGGCGGGGCGCCGGAGCCGCCGGAGCGCCGGACAGGGCGTGCGCTCCGGCGCGGGCGCCGTTCGTTCAGCCGGCGGCTCCGTCCGCGGCGGCGCGGGCCGCTGGAACGAACCCGCGCACGCGCGGGGGCCGCGGCGGGGAGGCCGGCAGGGGCTGAGGGCTTGAAGCCGCCGACCGCCACTCGGCGACCAGTCGGTCATAGATCGGGGTGTCGGGTTCCGCGTCCCGATGACGCATCCACGGCTGCTGACTGTCGTACTGGTCCATGAAGGTGCGTTACCCGCCCGGCACCGGACCGCAGCCGTCCTTACGTCATCCGGCGCAACGCACATGCCGCGCGCGGCCCGGACATGAAGAAGCCGCCGCCCCGGCAGAAGCCGGGACGGCGGCGTGTCACCGTGAGGTGTCAGTGCCGGTTCGGCGCGACGACGGCCGCGGCGGCCTGGGCGTGCTCCTCGTCGATGTCGGTGATGTTCAGCGTGTGCTCTTCCTTGACGTTGTCCGAGCAGTCGATGTTGTTGTTGGCGGCCGACAGGATCGGGATGTCGATGACCTCGACCACGTCGCAGCTGAGGACCTGGGTGTTGTTCTCGAACTTCGGCGAGTCGTTGTCGGCCGCCGAGGCGGTACCGGCGGCCGCACCGGCGAAGGCCAGGGCGACAACGGTGCAGGCCATCGTCTTCTTGATGTTCATAGGGAACTCCTTCTTGGTTATGGGGGATCTCGCCCGCTTGTTTCATGGAACCGAGGTGGTTCCGGGAGGAAATCCTGAAACACCGGCGAAAAACCTGAAGTCATGCACGACCGGGACTCCGGAGCACCTCATCGGCCCATCCATGCGCCTTATTGCGCCTGCCGGACGATGCTGCGCCCCGATGTCTCCAACCAGTAAACGAAACCGATTCCCTGAGGTATTGCCCCAATCGGGTTAATCATTACGAACCGGTCCCGCCGCGGCCGAACCTCTCGGTTTCCACTGGCCACTTCGACACTTTTGCCGTTCGGCGTGACATTCGCCGGCAGCGCCCGTGCGACAGGGCGGGAAGCACCAGCCGGTTTTCGGCGCAACGGCTGACGCACGCATGCCCCCTCGACCCGGAAGAATTCCAGGCCGAGGGGGCATGCGGCGCGAGGAGCCGGCGCCCGGCGAGATGGCCGGGCCGGTGGTCCAGTGACGCTTGCCAGGCGTCAGCGGCCACGCGGGGCTGCGGCTGCGCCCGCCTGTGCGTGCTCCTCATCGACGTGGAGAACGTTCGCGGATGCCTTCTCCTTGGCGTTGTCCGAGCAGTCGATGCTGTTGTTGGCGGCCGACAGGATCGGAATGTCGAGAACTTCGACCGTGTCACAGCTGAGGACCTGGGTGTTGTTCACGAACTTCGCCGAGCCGTCGTCGGCTGCCTGGGCGGAACCGGCAGCGGCCCCGGCGAAGGCCAGTGCGGCGACGGTGCAGGCAACGGTCTTCCTGAGGTTCATGCCCTTTTCTCCTTCTGCGTGGTGGGGGGTGCAGGCGCGCGCCCGACTTCCGGAGGCCGAAGGCCCTCCGGCGAGTCCGCCGCGCCGGGGCCGCTTACGTTCAGTCCTCGACGCGGTCGGTTCCCGCGGCGTAGGTCATGGTCTGCTCGGACACGTGATTGCGCGAGCAGTCGATGTTGTTGTTCGCCGCGGACGCGATCGGAATGTCCAGAACCTCCAGGCTCAGGCACGAGAGGATCTGCGTGTTGTTCTGGAACTTGGGTTCGTCGTGCGCCTGAGCCGCGCCCGCCCCGGCAACCATGAGGGCCGCGGCAGACAGCGAGACGGCGGCAATGCGTTTCACGAACACCGGATAACTCCATCGTTTGAGTGACTGTGGACACTTTTTCCGTCGGCAATCAGAATTCGTTGAGGCCCGTACGACACGCCTCGATTTCTGCAATCGCCACCCTGACAAACGAAGGCGCACTTATTTCGGTTGTGCGCCGGACGAGTGAAGCCGCACGCCTCGGCCGCATCGGCATTCTCCGGCGGAGACCGCGCTGATGCGCTTCGGGGCGGACCTCACAATCCGGCGGCAGCCGCGGCGCCCGACCGGCCGGACCGGGCAAGCGAACTCACGCTCGTAACCCGTTCGAGGTAATACGAAGTTTTTTCCCGACTTCGAGTTTCCTCGGCCTCCTTCAGTCGTTAGGGGTGTCGTCCAGGGAACGCCTGAACGACGGCTCGCCGGATGTCCTGGCACCACCCAGAAACCGCACCGCCTACAGGGACCCTCGCGCCTGCGAGGCGACCCAGGTGCAGGCATTTGAAAGGCAAATTAAGTGCGAAAAGCCTTGAGTAAAAGCATGCTCGTCATGGCCGCGGCATCAGGCATCCTGACCGCCACCGGCGGAAGTGCCCTCGCGGACGCGTCGGCCGACGCCGTCGCGGTCGGGTCACCCGGTTTCGCCTCGGGCAACGCCGCACAGGCGCCGCTGCACATTCCCGTCAACCTCTGCGGCAACACGGTCGACGTGATCGGCGCGCTGAACCCCGCCTTCGGCAACGAGTGCGAGAACGAGAGCGGCCACGGTCACGGGGGCCACGCGGACAAGGGCCACTCCGACAAGGGCCACGCTGAAAAGGGCCACTCCGACAAGGGCCACTCCGACAAGGGCCACGCTGAAAAGGGCCACTCCGACAAGGGCCGCTCTGACGAGGGCCGCGCTGAGAAGGGCCGCTCTGACGAGGGCCACTCCGGCGGAGGCCACAAGGGTGCGGAGGCCCACGCTGTGGCCGTCGGTTCTCCCGGCGCGCTGTCGGGCAACGCGGTCCAGGCCCCGCTCGACCTCCCGCTCAACGCCTGCGGCAACACGGTCGACGTGGTCGGCGCGCTGAACCCCACCTTCGGCAACGAGTGCGAGAACGAGTCGGGCGAGGCCCACCACCCGAAGCCCCCGCACCACCACAAGCCGCCGACGCACCACAAGCCGCCCACGCACCACGAGCACCCGAAGCCGCCGAAGGGTCACGACCACGACAGCGACTGCCCTCCGGAGCACCACAAGCCGCCGCACCACAACCCCCCGCACCACAACCCGCCGACCCACCCCCCGCACCACAACCCGCCCACGCACAACCCGCCGACGCACACCTGGCACCCGCACAACCCGCCGACCCACACCTGGCACCACACCCCCACCAAGCACCACAAGCCGCCGCAGATGGCGCACACCGGCGCCAGTGAGAACCTGGGCATCGCCGGCGCCGCCAGCGCCGCGCTGGTGCTCGGTGGCGGCCTGCTGATGCGCCGCAGCCGCGCCGCTCAGAAGTGATGTAGCCCCCGACGCGAAAAGGTCCGGCCGGACAGCACGAAGCTGTCCGGCCGGACCTTCTCATGTCCGGGCGTCAGACCCGGGAAAGCCCCGCGCGGTCGAGGCAGGTGGCGATCGTGGCCGTCTCCGCGGCGTCCAGCCGGCGCATCGGCGGGCTCATCACGTTGGTGGAGATGACCCCGCGCAGCATCAGCGCGGTCTTGAACGCGCCGAGTCCGGCCGCCGTGGCGGACGCGGTGCCGGGGCGGGCGGCCCGGATGATGTCGAAGAGCGCGACGAGCCGGTCCTGTTCGGCCTTCGCCGCCGCCCAGTCGCCCCGCACCGCGGCGTGGTGGAGGCGTACGTACCCGTGCGGGTCGACGTTGCCGAGCCCCGGGACCGAGCCGTCGGCACCACTGAGCATCATCGCGTCGACGACCAGCTCATGGCCGGTGAGGACGGAGAAGCCGGGCAGCTCACGGGCGCCGATGACCAGGCGGCGGAACGAGCCGTCGTCCCCGCTGGAGTCCTTCACGCCGGCCAGCACCCCGTCGGCCGCGAGCGGCAGCAGCAGTTCCGGGTCCAGCTTGCTGTGGACGCAGACCGGCACGTCGTACGCCAGGAGCGGCAGGTCGACGGCGGCGGCGACGTCCCGGAAGTGCCGGTCGATCTCCAGGTCGTGCGTGCGGGTGTAGAACGGCGCGGTGACGACGACGGCGTCCGCGCCGAGCGCGGCGGCGCGCCGGCCGCGTTCGATCGCCCGGTTGGTGGTGGTCTCGATCGCGCCGACGAGGACCGGCACCTGGCCCGCGGCGGCCGCCGTGACGACCTCGATGACCTCGTCCTGCTGTCCGGGCGTCAGGTAGGCGGTCTCGCCGGAACTGCCGAGGGCGAAGAGCCCGCTGACACCACCGTCGAGGAGATGCCCCACGACCCGCTCCAGGGAGGGGCGGTCGAGCTCGCCGTCCGCGGTGAGCGGAGTGACGACGGGCGGGATCACTCCCGGGTAGCGGGGGGTTCGGGCGGTCATGCGGTGCTCCTTGCGGACGGTACGGGGGTCGGGTCCCCGGAGGGGGACGCGGGGGTCTGGGGGTGGACGCAGTGCCAGCGATGGCCCTCGGGACCGTCGGTGCGGACCGGGAAGACCGTGGCGCACGCGTCGTCGGCCTTCCAGCAGCGGGTGCGGAACGGGCAGCCGGTCGGCGGATTGGTCGCCGAGGGGACGGGGCCGGTGAGCACGATGCGCTCGGTGGTCTCCAGCAGACTGGGGGTCGCGGAGAGCAGTGCCTCGGTGTACGGGTGCGAGGGAGCGCCCGCGACGTCGGCCGCGCGCCCCTCCTCGACGATGCGGCCGAGGTAGAGGACGGCGATGCGGTCGGCGAGGTAGCGCACGGTCTGGATGTCGTGCGAGATGAACACCATGCCGAGGCCCAGGCGTTCGCGCAGGTCCACCAGCAGGTTGAGGACCTGGGCGCGGACCGAGACGTCGAGCGCGGACGTGGGCTCGTCGGCGACGATCAGTTCCGGCTCGAGGGCCAGGGCCCGGGCGATGGCGACGCGCTGGCGCTGTCCGCCGGAGAGCTGGCCGGGCAGCGCGGCCAGCGTGTGCGCCGGGAGACCGACCAGGTCGAGGAGTTCCTCGACGCGTGCCTCGCGCTCCTCGCGGGTGCCCCGGCGGTGCACGTCCAGCGGGTCGCGCAGGATCTGACGGACCGTGAGCCGTGGGTTCAGCGCGGTGGACGGGTCCTGGAAGACGACACCGACGGCGGAGCCGAAGTCGTCGCGCCGCTGGGACCCCGACATCTCCCACAGGTCCTTGCCGTGGAAGGTGACCGTGCCCTCGGTGGGCTTCTGCAGGCCGGTCAGTACCCGGGCCAGCGTCGACTTGCCGCAGCCGGACTCGCCGACCAGTCCGACGATCTCGCCGCGCTTCACCTCCAGCGTGGCGTCGGTCAGCGCGTGGACGGCGTCGCGGCTGAAGAGGCCTCCGCTGCGTGCCTTGTGGCGTACGTGAACGCCGTCGAGCCTGATCACAGGGCGCTCCCTTCGAGCTTCTTCGCGGTGGCCCCGGCCGGGTGGTGGCAGGCGAAGCCGTGGTCCTTCGTGGCGCCGCGCCCGGTGAGTGCGGGTGTGGTGGTGCGGCAGAGGCCGGTCGCCGCGCCGCAGCGGCCTGCGAAGCGGCATCCCGTACCGAAGCCCTGGGGTGCGGGGACGACGCCGCGGATCTGGTGAAGCCGCTTCGCGCCGGCTTCCAGGGAGACCACTGAGCCGAGGAGACCGCGGCTGTAGTGGTGGGCGGGGTCGGTGAGCACCGCCCGGGTGTCGCCGACCTCGGCGAGCCGTCCCGCGTACATCACGGCCACCCGGTGGGAGAGGTCGCCGACGAGGGCGAGGTCGTGCGAGACCAGCACCATGGCGAAGCCGAGCTCGTCGCGGAGCCTGATGAGGAGTTCGACGACCTGCGCCTGGACGGTGACGTCGAGGGCGGTGGTCGGCTCGTCCGCGATGAGGAGGCGGGGGCTGCGGGACAGGGCCATGGCGATGAGGACGCGCTGGCGCTGGCCGCCGGAGAGCTCGTGCGGGTAGCTGCGCAGGGTGCGCTCGGGCGAGAGGCCGACGAGTTCCAGGAGCTCGGCGGGCGTCTTCGTACCGCCGCGCGAGGTCAGCTGCCTGAGCTGGGTGCCCACGAGCACGGAGGGGTTGAGGGAGGAGAGCGCGTCCTGGTAGACCATCGCGATCTCGGGGCCCATCAGGGCGCGGCGCTCCTTGGGCGGGAGCTTCAGCAGGTCCCGGCCTCGGTAGAGGATCTCGCCGCTGACCTCGGCGTTGCGGGCGAGGAGACCCATGACGGCGAGGCTGGTGATGGATTTACCGCAGCCGGACTCGCCGACCAGCCCGAGGGTCTCGCCCTCGTGGACGGTGAAGTTCAGCTGGTCGACGACGGGGATCTCGCCGTAGCGGTCCGGGAAGCGGATCGCCAGGTCGCGTACGACGAGGAGTTCGGCGGCGTCCCCGCGCACCGGTGTGATGGTGGGCTCGGTGGCGTCGATGTGCCGGGCGAGCTTGGCGAGGGCGGCGTCGATGTCGACGGTGGCGGCGGCCTCGACCGGGTCCGGCGCCGTGGTGGCGGTGGGGTCGACGGCGGGGCGGGCGCTCTTGGGCGCGGCGGAGGCGTCGGTGAGGCCCTCGGAGAGGATGTTGAGCGCGAGGACGGTGATCAGCAGGGCCAGGCCGGGGAAGAAGGTGGCCCACCAGCCGCCCGCCAGGAGGATCTGCCGGCCGTAGGCGAGGACGCTGCCCCAGCTGGGGTCGGGGTCCTGCACACCGGCGCCGATGAACGAGAGGCTGGCCTCGAAGATGATGGCCTCGGCGACCATGACGGTCGCGAAGACCATGACCGGGGCCATGCAGTTGACCGCGACGTGGCGGAGCACGATGTAGCCCCGCCGGGCGCCGATGACCTTCTCGGCGGCGACGTAGTCCTCGCCGTACTGGGAGAGGACGTTGGCGCGGACCACGCGGGCCAGCGACGGGGTGTACACGAAGGCGATGGTGAAGATGATCACCGGGATGCTGGTGCCGAACACGGCGACGAGGACGGCCGCGAGCGCGATCGGCGGGAACGACATGATGACGTCGAGCGTGCGCATGACGGACTCGTCGCCGAGCTTGCGCGAGGTGGCGGCGAGCGAGCCGAGCAGGGATCCGGCGATCAGGGCGCAGGCGGTCGCGCCGAGGCCGATGATCAGGGAGTAGCGCGATCCGTGCACGACCCGGGCGAACACGTCGCGTCCCGCCCGGTCGGTGCCGAACCAGTGTTCACCGCTCGGGGCCTGGACGGGGTTGCCCGTGGCCAGCGGGTCCTGGGTGAGCAGGGGGGCGAGTATCGCGCCGAGGACGACGACGATCAGGACGCCGAGGGCGACGCGGGAGGTTACCGGGAGGGCGCGGAAGGCGACGCCCGGTCGGGAGAGCTTCTTGGCCAGACGGCCCGTGGCGAACATGTCACACCGTCCTGATGCGCGGATTGACCAGCAGGTAGAGCAGGTCGACGATGACGTTGACCACCAGGAAGGCGATGGCGATGGTCAGTACGGTGCCCTGGACCAGGGCGACGTCGCCTCCGGTGACACCTTCGAGGATGAGTTTGCCCATGCCGGGCAGGTCGAAGATCGCTTCGATGACGACGGCGCCGCTGAGCAGGTAGCCGACCTTGACGCCGAGCACCGTGAGCGGGGTGACGAGCGCGTTGCGCAGCACGGAGCGGATGACCAGGAGGACCGGCAGGCCGTTGCCCTGGGCGGTGCGGACGTAGTCCCGGTCGAGTTCGGTGACCATCGAGGTGCGGATGAGCCGGGCGAGCGAAGCGGCGACGGGCACCGCGAGCGACACGGCGGGGAGGAGCATCGTGCGGAGCCACCCGCCGAACGAGTCGGCGATGTTGGTGTATCCGCCGGTCGGGAAGATCTGGGTGTTCAGGGCGAACTGCTGGATGAGCAGGACGCCGAGCCAGAAGGAGGGGATGGCGACGCCGGCCATGGACAGCACCCGGAAGAGCTGGTCGGGCCAGCGGTCGCGGTACATGGCGCCCAGGACGCCGCCGATGACGGCGAGCACGACGGCGATGACGAGCCCGAGGACGGTGAGCTGGAGGGTGAGCGGGAAGGCGGCGGTGATCCGGTCGGTCACGGGCTGGCTGGGCGGGACGGTCGAGCCGAGATCGAAGTGGAGCAGCCGGCCGAGGAAGTGGAAGTAGCGGACGGGCAGCGGGTCGTTGAGCCCGTTGGCCTCGGCGAAGGCCTCCCGGGCCTCGGGGGTGGCGCTCTCCCCGAGCGCGTTGAAGGCCGGGTCGACCGGCGAGAACTGCAGCACCACGAAGACGAGCAACGCGATACCGAGGATCATCACCGGCATCATCGCGACGCGGCGCAGCGCGAGCCGGAGAAAAGCAACCATCGTCGGGTTCCTTGCGGTTGGGCGGTCATCCGGTCCAGGACACCGGGGGTGTTCGGTGTCCTGGACCGGGTTATCGGGCGCGCGACGGGCGGCGCCGGTCTGTGGCTCTCGTCCGGTCCGGGCCGGACGGGGGGCGGCGTGATCCGGACGGGAGGTGTGGGGGCCGGGCCGTACGGCGGCCTGTGCGGGGCTGCCGTACGGGCCCGGGGGACGGAGCCGGTCAGGCGCGGCCGACGTCCATGAAGGAGAGGCCGGTGGTCGGCAGCGGCTTGAAGCCGGTCAGGCCCTTGTCGTTCCAGGCGGTGGGCAGCTTGCGGTGCAGGATCGGGTAGAGGGGGACCTCGTCGGCGACGACGTCGGTGATCTGGCCCCACAGCTGCTTGCGGGTCGCCTCGTCGCCGGCCTGGGCGGCCTTGTCGAGGAGCTGCTTGACCTTCTTGTACGCGGCGGTCGTGGACCAGCTGTAGCGCTTCTCCGGCCAGAAGCCGTAGTAGAACCAGCGCATCAGCAGGTCCACGTCGTTGCCGAAGACCGAGGGGTCGCCGGGGGCGACGAGGACCTCGAAGTCGCCGCTGTCGACCTTGGCGTACTGGGCGGCGGACTGGGCGATGCCGAGGGTGGCCTCGATGCCGGCCGCGGCCCAGCTCTCCTTGATCAGGGGGGCGATGTCCTTGACCCATCCGGTGTCGGTGGTCAGGACGGTGAACGTGAGGTCCTTCACCCCCGCGTCGGCGAGCAGCTGCTTCGCCTTGGCCACGTCGTGCGTGTAGACCGTGGCCGCCTTGTGGTAGTCGGGGTGGGTGGCGGGGACGTAGCCGGTGGCGGCCGTCGCGTTGCCGACCATGGCGGTCTTGATGATCTTCTCGGTGTCCAGCGCGTAGTGCAGGGCCTGGCGGACCCGCTTGTCGGCGAACCGCTTGTCGGCGGTGTTGAACATCAGGAAGAGCAGACCGAAGGACTGCACGGACTCGGTCCTCGCCGTGGCGGAGAGCCCCTTCACGTCGATGTACGGGACGTCCTCGATGGCCTGGACGCGGCCGGACTGCATGGCGCTGACCCGGGCCGACTGGTCCGAGATCAGACGCCAGACCATCTTCTTGGCCTTGGCGGGGTGCGCGCCCTTGTACTTGTCGTACTTCTCGAAGACGATCTTGTCCTCGCGGGTCGCCGAGACGAACGCGTACGGACCCGAGCCGACGGGCTTGGCGTCGAAGGCCTTCGGGTCGGGCTCGACGATCTTCTTCGGCACGATCCGGGCCACGGCGATGCGGGAGGGGAAGAGCGCGAAGGGGTACTTGAGCTTGAACTCGACCGTGCCGGCGTCGACGGCCTCGACGGTGTCGATGAAGGGCACGAACTGTGCCATCAGGCTGGCGTTCTTCGGGTCCAGGATGCGTTCGAAGCTGAACACGACGTCGTCCGCGGTGACGGCTGATCCGTCGTGGAAGGTCGCCCCCTTGCGCAGCGTGGCGCGGTAGGTGGTGGCGTTGATCTTCTTCGGCATCTCGGTGGCGAGGGCGGGCCGCGCCACGAGTGTCGCCGGATCGAGATCCACCAGCCCCTCGAAGATGTGCATATTGGCGGCGTACGGGGTCGCGCCCGAGGTGATCATCGGGTCGAAGCCGGTCGACAGCGGGTAGGACAGACCGGCTTCGATGAGATCGCTGCCGCTGCCCTTGCCCGTCGAGCCGTTGGCGGTCGAGGACGGTCCGCCGCATGCGGACAGGCTCGCCGTGATGGCGGCCGCGGCACCGACAGCACTGGTGTAACGCAGGAAGGTGCGGCGCTCGACACCGGCTGACTTCAGCTCGGGCACGGGTCCTCCAGGGACTTGAGGTGGGGCGTCGTGGATGAGGGACGAGGGGGCTGGCACGGGTTCACGGGGACCGCCGAACCCGAAGCATCAGACGTCAGATGTCTGATGCCTTGATAGCGTGGGAACGTAGCTTGACAATCGAGAGGGGTCAAGAGGTGGGGAGTTCACATATGTCCGGAACGAGGCCCGGCCGGCAGCTGCTGCGGCAGGAAGTCGTCGACGGCATCAAGCGGTACATCCTCGAGGAGCGGCTGCGCCCCGGGGACCCACTGCCCACCGAGCCCGCCCTGTGCGAGGCGCTCGGCGCCAGCCGCTCCAGCGTCCGCGAGGCCGTCAAGATCCTCAACGCGCTGGACATCGTCGAGGTGCGCCACGGCCACGGCACGTACGTCGGCCGGCTGAGCCTGTCCGCACTGGTGGAGAGCCTGACCTTCCGCGGGCTGCTCTCCCCGGACGACGACTTCCAGGTGATGGCCGACCTGGTCGACGTGCGCGAGCTGTTCGAGCGCGGGATGGCCGACCGGATCGTCTCGCTGCTCACCCCGGAGCAGCTGGGCACCCTGGACGGCCTGGTGGCCACCATGCGCGAGACCGGCGCCCAGGAGGGGCACGGCTTCGTCGACGCCGACCGCGCCTTCCACGCCCTGCTCGTCGCGCCGCTCGGCAACGACCTGATCGGGCAGCTCTCGATGGCGTTCTGGGACGTGTACGCGATCGTCGCCCCGCATCTGGACGGCTTCACGCGCGCCGACGAGACGGAGACCATCGCCGCCCACCAGAACATCGTGGACGCCGCCCGGGCCGGCGACATCACCGGGTTCATCAAGGCGCTCGGCGAGCACTACGCCCCCGTCAGGCGCCGGATCTCGGAGGCCCGCGCCCGGCAGTGAGCCGGCCGGCCCGGCCCCTGGACACCTCACGGAAGCCCGGCGAGATCGCCCCGGCGGACCCTTGACGGCCCCCGCGGCGGGTGCCTAGGGTCCGTGTGCCGACAGGACATCTGACGTCATCCGTCTGATGCCCAGGACACCACCTCGCCCATGGCACTTCCCGCCGCGCCCCCAGGAGGGCACCCCTATGCCGCTTACGGATCTCTCGCTCGCGGACTGCCGCGACTACCGGCCGGCGCTGCCCGTTCCGGCGGACTTCGACGCCTTCTGGTCGCGCACCCTGGACGAGGCCCGGTCCTGCGCGGCGGACAAGCCCGTGTTCGCGGTGGTGGACACCGGGCTCACCCAGGTCCGGACGTACGACGTGACCATCCCCGGCTTCGGCGGACAGCCGGTGCGCGGCTGGCTGCGGATGCCGGCCGGGGCGGACGAACCGCTGGGCTGCGTCGTGGAGTTCCTGGGGTACGGCCGGGGGCGGGGCCTGGCGCACGAGAACCTGCTGTGGGCGTCGGCCGGGTACGCGCATCTGCTGATGGACACCCGCGGCCAGGGCTGGTCCGCCGCCGGCGGCGACACCGCCGATCCGGACGGCGGCGCGGCCGGAGTCGTACCCGGCTTCCTCACCCGGGGCATCGAGAGCCCCGGAACGTACTACTACCGGCGGCTGTTCACCGACGCCGTGCGCTGTGTCGACGCGGTGCGCGGCCGGCCCGGGATCGACCCGGACCGGATCGTGGTGACCGGGGTCAGCCAGGGCGGCGGCATCGCGCTGGCGGTCGCGGGGCTCGTACCAGGGCTGGCGGGTGTGATGCCGGATGTGCCGTTCCTCTGCAACTTCCGTCGCGGGGCGGAGATTTCGGGCCGCCCGCCGTTCACCGAGATCGCCGAGTACCTCATGCTCCACCGCGACCGCGCGGAGTCCGTCTTCTCCACGCTGTCGTACTTCGATGCCGCACTGTTCGCCACCCGGGCGACGGCTCCCGCCCTGTTCTCCATCGCGATGATGGACGACATCTGCCCGCCCTCCACGTGCTTCACCGCCTACAACGGCTACGCCGGCCCCAAGGACGTGCGGATCTACGCGTTCAACGGGCACGAGGGCGGCGCGGAGTACCAGCAGCGGGAACAACTCGCCTGGGTGCGCTCCCTGTTCGCAGGCCCGCCGTCGGGGCAGGCCGGCCACTCCTGACCGCGGGCGCCTTCCGTGCGCAGACGTTCCATGCTTCTCGCCGCAGGCGCGGCGGCCCTCGGCACGCCCTGGCGGGCCCAGCATCACGCACGGCACGGCACGGCAACGGCGGCCAGGTCCCCCTGTCCCTGCTCAGCGACGGGCTCCACCCCGACGAGCGGGGCCCTCATCGCATCGTCCTGAAAATGATCAAGGACCTGCGGATCTTCGACGCGAGCAGCCGGGTCTGCTCCCTGCACATCCCGTAGGCCCGGCGCGCTCGCCCTCTCCCACCCTTCGAGAAGCCCCACCCCTTCCGAGAAGAGAGATCGTCCATGAAGAGAACAGTCCCGGCCGCCCTGCTCGGCGCCGCCCTGCTGGTGGTGGCCACGACCGGCACCGCACAGGCCGCGTCACCCGCCCCCGGCACGCTCACCTCCCAGGACCTGACCGTCGACGGCGTCGGCTCCCCCCACTACCGCATCCCCGCCCTGACCACGTCGGTCAAGGGCACCCTGCTGGCGGCCTACGACGCCCGCCCCACCCTCGGCGACCTGCCGTCCAACATCGGCATCGTGCTGCGGCGCAGCACCGACGGCGGGACGACCTGGCAGGCGCAGCAGGTGGTCCGCAAGGACCCCGCTCCTCAGGGCTACGGAGACCCGAGCCTGCTCGTCGACCGGACGACCGGCCGCATCTTTTTGTTCTACGCCGCGGGTGTGAACCAGGGCTTCTTCGGCTCGGCCACCGGTAACGACGAGAGCGACCCGAACGTCCTCCAGGCGGACTACAGCTACTCGGACGACGACGGGCTGACCTGGTCCCACCGCCGCATCACCCAGCAGATCAAGAACCCGGCCTGGGGCGGCATGTTCGCGGCGTCCGGCGAGGGCATCCAACTGCGCAACGGGCCGCACAAGGGCCGGCTGATCCAGCAGTACGCCATCCGCGACAACGGGGCCAACTACGCGGTCAGCGCGTACAGCGACGACCACGGCGCGACCTGGAAGACGGGCACACCGGTCGATCCTGGCGGCGACGAGAACAAGACCGTCGAGCTGAACGACGGCACGGTCATGCTCAACAACCGCTCGAAGCCCTACCGGACGATCGCGTACTCCCGCGACGGCGGTGTCACCTACACCCCGTTCGTCCAGGACACCGAGCTCCCCGACCCGGCGAACAACGCCTCGGTCATGCGCTACGCACCCGACGCCGCGGCTTCGAACCCGCAGTCGTCCTGGCTGCTGTTCAGCAACACCGAGGACACCGCGTCCCGGCGCAACCTCACCGTCAAGATGTCCTGCGACAACGGGAAGACCTGGCCGATCAGGAAGGTCGTCGACCCGGGCGCCGCGGCCTACTCGACGCTGACCCGGCTGCCCGACGGCCGGCTCGGGCTGCTGTACGAGCGGGGCGCCTACGAGCACATGACGTACTCCTCGTTCGACCTGAAGTGGCTGGGCGGCACCTGCGCGGACATCACCCTCACCCCGCCGGCCACACTGAAGGCCGGCACGACCGCGGAGGTCACCGTCCGGGTCGTCAACCGGATGGATGTGCGGCGCAGCGCGGGCACGGTCGATCTGGCCGTGCCCGGCGGCTGGACCGCCCGGCAGGTGGCCTTCCCGGCGACACGTCCGGGAGAGGGCGCCAACGTCAAGGTCCCGGTCACCGTGCCCGCCGGCGCGTCGGGGAACGCCACGCTCACCGCCACCTACCGGGCGGACGGCAAGCAGGCCTCGGGCAGTGCGACGGTGACGGTCACCCCGTAGCCCGGATGACGGCGCCGCGTCCGGCCGCCGCGGGGCGGTTGGACGCGGGTCGCCGCCACCCCCTTCAATGGGCGCGACGCACAGCGGGCGGAGCGACCGGAGAAGGTGGTGGCGGACATGGCGGGGACGGGGTTACGCATCGGGGTGGTCGGCGGGAGCGTCGCCGGCTGTGCGATGGCGATCGCCGGGGCCAGGGCCGGGGCCGACGTCACGGTGTACGAGCGCAGCGGCGGGGCGCTGGAGGACCGGGGGTTCGGCATCGTCGTGCCGCCGCCGCTCCACGCCGAGCTGGTCGCGGCCGGCTATCTGGACGCGGGCATGCCGACGGCCCCCGTGCCCTCACGGATCTGGCTGACGCGGGAACGCGGACAGCGGCGGGCGCGTGAACTGGCCCGGCAGGACAGCGCGGTGACGCCCTGCCACTGGGGTCTGCTGTGGCGCACGCTGCGCGCGAAGGCCGACGGCGTGACGTACCACCGCGGGCGTCCCGTCACGGAGGTACTGCGCCACCCGTCGGGCGGCGCAGTGATCCGTACGGCGGACTCGCGGGAGCGGTACGACATCGTCGTCGGGGCGGACGGCCCCCGGTCCGTCACCCGGGCGGCGCTCGCCCCGGCGGTACGGCCGGTTCCGGCGGGGTACGTGGTGTGGCGCGGCACCCTCCCGCTGCACGCTCTGGCGGGGCACCCTCATGTGCTGGAGCTGGTGCGCAGCGCCTGGATCACCCTCGGTTTCCGTGGCGGGCACGGTGTGTTCTACCTGATTCCGGGTGCCGGCGAGGGGGCGCGGCTGCTGGCCTACGCCGTGTACGGGCCGCCTCCCCCGCCGTCGTGGACCGCCGGGCGCGAGGAGTACGTGCGGCGCGTCGCCGAGGAGCACTTCCCGGCGGACTGGGCCGAGGTCGTGGGCCGGGGCGCGCACACCTCGCTGACGTGCCACGACATCGCCGACTTCCATGTGCCCCGGGTCGCGGAAGCGCCGTTCCTGCTGGCCGGCGACGCGGCGAGCGTCACCCGGCCGCACACCGCGAGCGGCGCGACCAAGGCGTTGCAGGACGCGCTCTGTCTGGAACGGGTCCTGCGTAGCTCTTCGTCGGCCGCCGAGGCGCTGTGCCGGTACGCCGACGAGCGGTCGGGCGAGGGGGCCCGGCTCGTCGCCCTGGGCCGCAGGCTGGGACACGCCATGGTCGAACGGACGCCGGACTGGGCGGCGATGGGTCCTGCGGAGGTGGCGGAATGGAGCCGGGCCACGCTGGACGGCGCCGGCAGCTATCTGTACGGCGGCCTCCAGCGGAACGACGGCCTCAGGGCTGCCCCGGCTCGTGCCTCGGCCGATCAGTCGCCGAAGTAGGCCCGGGCGACGGCGTAGCTGTCCTCATAGAGGTGGTAGCGGGTGATCCGTCCCTCCCGGACCGTGGTGTGCAGGGCGAACGCCGTGTCGATGTCCCGGCCCGTCTTCCTGACCTCGGAGACCATGCGCCCGAAGATCACCACCTCGTCACCCTCGGCGACGACCTGGCGGAGGTCGAACTCCTTGGCGCGCACATGGGTCCGCAGCAGGTCGAAGAACGTTCGCATGCCCTCCCCCGAGTCGGCCTCCGGTACCCACGGAATGCCCGGCGGGTGCGGGACCGAGAACGACACCGAGTCGGCGAACAGTGCCGCCGCCTCCGCGTTCTTCCCCTCGGCGAGCAGCGGGAAGAGGCGCTGCACGGTCTGCGTCGGTGACTCTGCTGTCATGCGTGTGGTCTTCCCGGTCGGTGATGCGGTGCGGGCCCATCAGATCCTGATCCATGAGCGCCCCTGGAACCGTGCCGACATGCGCACAAGCCGCGAGCCGGCCGGAGCGGGGCGCGGCAGGCAGCGCTCTCGGCGGACAGCGGAGTCCGCCGCGCCTTCGGCGCCCTTCGGCCGGGCTCACCCGGGGGGTCCGACGACGATGTGATGCCGGATTCCCTCCTGGCGCGGAGCTACCGGACCAGGGACGGTTCCAGCCGGGTGCGGATGCCGTCGAAGTGGGTGCGCATCGCCCGTACCGCCCGCTCGCCGTCGGCCGCCGCGACCGCCGCGACGATCTCGCGGTGCTGGGCGCAGGTGACCGAGGGGTCCTGGTGGCCGTCGTCGAAGTCCTCGCGCACCCGGTCCATGGCCGCCCAGAAGGCGTCGAGCACCTCGCTGAGCAGGTGGTTGTCGAGCGAGGCGTAGAGCGCGAGGTGGAACGCCCGGTCCGTGGAGCGCGCCACCCGGCCCGCGCCGGCCTCCTTCTCCATCTTCGCGACCAGGGCGCGCAGCACCTCGAGGTCCTCGTCCGGGACGCCCGCCGCGACGGCCCCGACGAGCCCGGCCTCCAGCGCCTCCCGCACCTTCATCAGCTCGGCGAGCCCGGGCTCGCCCTGGCGGTGGCGCACGGCCGCGCGGAAGGCCAGGCCCTCGGCGAACGGTGACAGGGAGAGCGAGCCCACGAAGGTGCCGTATCCCCGGCGGATCTCCACGACGTTGACCGCCTGCAGCGATTTGAGGGCCTCGCGCACCGACACCCGGCCGGCCTCGAAGAGCTCCATCAGCTCGCTTTCGGTGGGCAGGGCGTCGCCCGGCGCGAGCCGTCGCTCCAGGATCAGTTCCTTGAGCCGGCGCTCGATGTCCTGAGCCATGGTGGGCCGCGCCACAACGTCCTCCTGAGGTGCCGTTGCCCCTTGACCGTTCGCAGGAGCATCTGATTAAGGTGAAGCCAGACGTAGGACATCTTACGTCTCACGTCTCGATCCGGGTAGCCGCTCAGGCCGCGGATCGGATTCCCGACCAGCTGGAGCCCTTCACCATGCCTCTGACCGCACCCCTGCGCGGCGTCGTCCCGCCGGTCTGCACCCCGCTCGACTCCCGTGGGGAGGTCGACACCTCCTCCCTCGCCCGGCTCGTCGAGCACCTCATCGGCGGGGGTGTGCACGGACTCTTCGCGCTCGGGTCCACCAGCGAGGTCGCCTACCTCACCGACGAACAGCGCGCCACCGTCCTGAAGACCGTCGTCCGCACGACCGACGGCCGCGTCCCGGTCCTGGCCGGGGTCATCGACACCACCACGGCCCGGGTCGTCGAGCACGCCAAGGCCGCCGCCGCCCTGGGCGCGGACGCCCTGGTCGCGACCGCGCCCTTCTACACCCGCACCCACGCCAAGGAGATCGCCGGCCACTTCCGCCGGCTGCGCGCCGAGGTGGACCTGCCCCTGTTCGCGTACGACATCCCGGTCGCCGTGCACAGCAAGCTCTCCACCGCGACGGTCCGCGAGCTCGCCGAGGACGGCACCCTGGCCGGGCTCAAGGACAGCAGCGGCGACGAGGGCGGGCTGCGCCGGCTCGTCGTCGAGCTGGGCGGCCGCGAGGGCCGCGCCGACGGCCCGGTGCCCGGCTTCAGCATCCTCACCGGTTCCGAGCTGACCGTCGACGCGGCCCTGCTCGCCGGCGCCGACGGCGTCGTCCCCGGGATCGGCAACGTGGACCCGGCCGGATACGTACGGCTCTACGAGGCCGCGCGGGCCGGGAACTGGGCGCTGGCCGCGAAGGAGCAGGAGCGGCTGATCGAGCTGTTCGCGATGGTCGACGCCGGCCCCGAGGCGGACATGGGCCGCAGCTCCTCGGCGCTCGGCTCGTTCAAGGCGGCGCTCCGGCTGCTGGGCGTCATCGACTGCGGGGACACCGCGTTCCCGCAGATCCAGCTGTCCGCGGAATCCGTCGCGCTCGTCTCCGGACGGCTGCGCGACGCCGGTCTGCCGCCGGTCCGATGACGACCGCGGCACGCCCGGCGCCCGCCGGGGGACCCGTCGTCGGCCTCGACCTCGGCGGCACGAAGATCGCCGCCGCGCTCCTCGGGGCGGACGGCACGGTCCTGGCCCGGCACAGCCGGCCCACCCCCGCCCGGGAGGGCGCGGCGGCGGTGCTCGACGCGCTCGCCGCGGCCGCCGCCGCGGTCGACCCCGGTCACACCGCGGCGGTGCTGGGCATCGCGGCGGCCGGGGTCATCGATCCCCGTACCGGCATGGTCACCAGCGCCACCGACTCCCTCCGCGGCTGGGCGGGCACCCCGCTGGGCGTCGGGCTCGCCAACCGCACCGGCTACGCGGTGGCCTGCGACAACGACGTGCGCGCCACCGCCGGCCCGGAGCTCGCCGCCCTGCACGCGGACGGCGCGGACCACGGCTCGCTGATCTTCGCCGCCATCGGCACCGGGGTCGGCGGCGCCCTCGCCGTCGACGGGCGGATGCTGCACGGCGCGGCGGGCATCGCCGGGCACCTGGGCCACCTGCCCAGCCCCGAGGCGGCCGGGCTGACCTGCACCTGCGGCGCCCCCGGCCATCTGGAGGTCATCGCCTCCGGGCCCGGGATCGCCGCCCACTACGCACGGCTCACCGGCACCCCCGTGGACCGGCTGGAGACCGTCGCCGCGCGCGCCGCGCAGGGCGACGCCCACGCCGTCACCGCGATCACCACCGGCGCCGCCGCCGCCGGGCACGTCCTGGGCGGCCTCGCCAACGCGCTCGGCCCCGACCGGGTCGTCGTCGGCGGCGGGGTCCCGCGCATCGGCGCCCTGTACGAGGACGCTCTGCGCGACGCGTTCGCCTCGGAGCTGATGCCCCCGCTGCGCGGGCTCGTCCCCCGGTCCCCGCTCCTCGGCCACGACGCGGCCGTGCTCGGCGCCGCCGCCCTCACCACCACCCTTCCCCTCCACCACCCGGGAGCTCTTCGATGACCGCGCAGGAACTGGCCGCCTCCCTCCAGGGCAAGCTGATCGTGTCCTGTCAGGCGCCCCCCGGCGATCCGATGCGGGAGACGTCCACGCTGGTGCGGCTCGCGCAGTCGGCGGTTGCCGGCGGCGGCGCCGCGATCCGCGCCAACGAGCCGGAGGTCGTCGCCGCGATCACCGCGGCCGTCGACCTGCCGGTCATCGGTCTGTGGAAGGACGGCGACACCGGGGTGTACATCACGCCGACCGTCCGGCACGCCCTGGCGGTGGCCGAGGCCGGCGCCGCCGTCGTCGCCGCGGACGCCACCGACCGGCCGCGGCCCGACGGCTCGGCGTTCGCCGCGCTCGTCGAGGCGGTCCACGCGGCCGGCGCCCTCGTCATGGCCGACGTCTCGACCCTGGCCGAGGGCGTCGCGGCGGCCGCGCTCGGGGCGGACTTCGTCTCCACGACCTTGTCCGGTTACGTTCCCGGCACGCCGAAGCGGACCGGCCCCGATCTCGCGCTGGTCTCGGCGCTCGCCGCCGCGATCGACGTCCCGGTGGTCGCCGAAGGCCGTATCAACACCCCCGAGGACGCGGCCGAGGCCCTGGCGCGCGGCGCCCACAGCGTCGTCGTGGGGACGGCCATCACCGCTCCCACGGCCCTGACCGCCCGCTTCGTCGAGGGCATGGCCCGGACCTGATCTGTCCCCACCACGCGGGACGGCTGTTCAAGGAAGAGCGCCGTCCCGCATCCTGGAGTCACCGTGCAGACCACCACACCCCCCACACCCCCCTGGTACCGCCGGCTGAGCCGCGCCCAGTGGAAGTCGTTCTTCGCCGCCTGGATCGGCTACGTCCTCGACGGCTTCGACTTCGTGCTGATCACCCTCGTGCTGACCGAGATCAGTGACGAGTTCGGCCTGAGCACCGTGCAGGCGGCCAGCCTGATCTCCGGCGCCTTCATCACCCGCTGGCTGGGCGGGGCCGTGCTCGGCGCCCTCGGTGACCGCTACGGCCGCAAGCTCTCCATGGTGCTCAGCATCCTGCTGTACTCGGCGGGAACCTTCGCCTGCGGGTTCGCGTGGAACTACACCAGTCTGTTCGCCGCCCGGCTGGCCATCGGGATGGGCATGGCCGGTGAGTACAGCGCCAGCTCCACGTACGTCATGGAGAGCTGGCCCCCCGCTCTGCGCAACCGGGCCAGCGGCTTTCTGATCTCGGGCTTCTCGGTCGGCTCGGTGCTCGCCGCCCAGGTCTACGACTGGGTGGTGCCCTCGCTCGGCTGGCGCTGGATGTTCTACCTGGGCCTCGTCCCGATCGCCATCGCGCTGTGGATGCGGCGCGCGCTGCCCGAGGCGGAGGAGTGGACGGAGTCCGTCGCGGACCAGGGCGCCAAGCCCAACCCGTTCCGGCCGCTGTTCCTCACCCGGGCCCGGGCCACCGCCAACACGGTCCTGGTCGTCGTCGCCACCGTCTCGCTGTTCCTCGTCTTCACCCCGGGCGGGGCCGGCATGGTGCCGGTGCTCTCCGTGATCGCCGGGCTCTCGCTCGCCGCGTTCGCCGTGCAGATGGGCGGGAGGCGCAGCTGGGTGCTGTACCTGTCCATGATCGTGACGCTGTTCTTCGCGTTCCTGTACTCGTGGCCCATCCAGGCCCTGCTGCCCACGTATCTGAAGACCGAGCTGGGCTACACGACGGACCAGGTCACGGACGTGCTGTACTTCGCCGGCTTCGGCACCATGGTCGGCTGCTGGGTCGCGGGCTTCCTCGGCGACCGGATCGGTACGAAGAAGGCGTACGCGCTGACGCTGCTGGCCTCGCTCGCCTTCGTCTATCCGGTCTTCGCGGTCAAGAACAACCTGATGCTGCTCGGCATCCTGCTCTTCCTGCTCCAGGCCACGAGCTTCGGCATCTCCGGGCTGCTTCCCCGCTACATCGGCGGCCACTTCCCGACCGCGAGCCGGGGTGCGGCGCTCGGCTTCACGTACAACGTGGGAGCCCTCGGCGGGGCCGTCGCGCCGGTGCTGGGCGCCCACCTCGCCTCCGGGATGGACCTGGGTCAGGCGCTGGCGGTCCTGACGTTCGCCGGCACGGTGATCGTGGTCCTGCTGGTCGGCTTCGACGTGCCGGCACGGCTGAACCGGCTGACGGACCCGGACGCCGGGAACGACCACCTGGCGGCGCCGCAGACCGCCGGCGAGCGCGTCCCCGTGGACCGGTAGCGGCCCGGGGGCCGGCCGGGTTCTGCCGGGGGCCGGCGGGCAGGCCTGGACGCGTCGTAGGTATCAGGCGAAGGAGAAACGCGCGGCGGCTTCGGCGGGCGTGATCCCTTGGCGCCGACCCGGAACGTCGTGGACGGCGGTCGCACCCTCGGAGCGAAGCTGGTCGGGCCCGGCATCCCGGGTCATGAGGGCGGCGTAGGCACGGACGTCCGCAGCGGTGAGGTCCGTGCGGCCTCGCTCGGTGTACTGCTGGACGAGGCCGGTGACGTCCGGGGTGAAGCGCAGCATGGTCACCGGGGCGTCGAAGCGCCTGGCGATGGCGACGAGTCGTGCGCGCGCCTGCGGTGTGACGTTCGTCGACTCCGCGACCGCGCTGTGTCCGGTGGCGAGCCTGGCCACGATCCGACGGTCACGTTCCTCGAAGATCCGTGCGTCCGCCGCGTCGGATTCCGCTTCCGGGGGTGAGGCGCCGAAGAACTCCGCGCGGATCTCGTCGCTGGACACCACCGCTTCGGCGTCGATCTGCCGGCGCGCGACCAGGGCCCGAACAAAGCTGGTCTTGCCCGAGGCCGGCGGGCCGACGAGGACGACAAGCCCCGCCGCCACCCGCATGACCGGCGCGGGAGCGGTGAGGTGGAGGTCGCACGCACAGTCGAGAACCTCCTCCGGTGAGCCGGTCGGCAGTCCGCCGGGCAGGTCGGTGTCCTGGTAGCTGTCGTCGCCGGGGTGGGGCCGGCATTCCCGGACATGGCGGTTCGGACGCCGGCGCGGGTGGTGCTGCGTCCGATCCGGGGGGTTCTTCGGCACGGGTCCATCCTGCCGGGTACGGCAGCGGCCCGCCACGGTCGCGGGCCGTGAAGGATGCACGGCAGTGGGGACAGGAGTGGGCGCCGTCATCCTGGTCGCCCCGCACGCTCCGGTGAGCCGGCCCGCGGCAGCGGCAGGAGTCAGTCCGCGATGCGCTCGAAGACCGCGGCGAGGCCCTGGCCGCCGCCGATGCACATCGTCTCCAGGCCGTAGCGGGCCTCGCGGCGGTGCAGTTCCCTGGTGAGGGTGGCGAGGATGCGGGCACCGGTGGCGCCGACGGGGTGGCCGAGCGAGACGCCCGAACCGTTCACGTTGATCCGCTCCTCGTGGTCCTTCTCGCCGAGGCCCAGTTCGCGGGTGCAGGCCAGCACCTGGGCGGCGAAGGCCTCGTTGAGCTCGATCAGGTCGAGGTCGGCGAGGGTGAGCCCGGCGCGGGCCAGCGCGGCGTGGGTGGCGGGGACGGGGCCGATGCCCATGGTGGCGGCGGGAACGCCCGCGCGGGCGAAGGAGACCAGCCGGACCAGCGGGGTGAGGCCCAGGCGGGCGGCGGTGGCGGCGCTGGTCACCAGGCAGGCGGCGGCCGCGTCGTTCTGGCCGCTGGCGTTGCCCGCGGTGACCGTCGCCTCCGGATCGGACTTGAGCAGGATCGGGCGGAGTGCGGCGAGTTGTTCGGCGGTGGTCTCGGGGCGGGGATGTTCGTCAGCGGTGACCACCGTCTCGCCCTTCCGGGTCGTCACGGTGACCGCGACGGTCTCGGCGTCGTACCACCCCTCGGCCGCCGCCCGGCCGGCGCGCTGCTGCGAGCGCAGGGCCAGGGCGTCCTGGTCGGCGCGGCTGATGCCGTACGCGCGGCGGAGGTTCTCCGCCGTCTCGATCATGCCGCCGGGCACCGGGTGGTTGACGCCGCCGGCGGTGACCCGGCCGCGCGCCAGCGAGTCGTGGAGCTGGAGGCCGGGGCCCTTGATGCCCCAGCGGCCGTCGTGCGTGTAGTACGGGGCGGCGCTCATCACGTCGACGCCGCCGGCGATCACCACGTCGCTGAACCCGGCCCGGATCTGCATCGCCGCGTCCAGGACGGCCTGCAGGCCCGATCCGCAACGGCGGTCGGTCTGGAGCCCGGTGACGGTCTGCGGGAGCCCGGCGTCCAGGGCCGCGACGCGGCCGATGGCCGGGGCGTCCGAGGACGGGTAGGCGTGTCCGAGGATCACCTCGTCGACCCGGTCCGGATCGATTCCCGTGCGGGCGACGACCTCGGCGATGACACGGGCGGCGAGCGCGGCCGGCTTCTGTCCGGCGAACGCCCCGCCGAAGCGGCCGATGGGGGTGCGCAGCGGTTCGCAGATCACGACGTCGTTCTGGTCGGGCACGGCGGGGCCTTTCCGGGGAACAGCAGGGGACAAGGGTGTGCCATGACCTTCGCACCCATCGACTGAGCCGGTCCAATATCCAGTTCCCCCTGGTTCGAGACGCCCATCGTCTCAATGAACCCGGTGGCCCCGGGCCGACGACACGGCTCCCGCGCGACGAGCCGTGCGCTGCGCGGCACCACGCGTTACGCGCTCTCGTCCCCCTCGCTCAGGGAACGGATCATGCTGCGCAGGATCCGGAACGCGCCTGATCGCTCGGCCCCGGTCATGCCGGCCAGCATCCTGTCCTCGACGGACCGGACCGCCACGGTCGCCGTGTCGAGGCTCCGTCGGCCGCGAGGCGTGAGGCGCGTGGGGAGAACCTTCCCGACGGGCGCCTTCGCCGGCCTGGTCACGTACCCGTCTCGCTCCAGGGCCTGGAGCAGCACGTTCATCGACTGCCGTGTCACGAACGCGCCCCGCGCGAGCTCGGAGTTCGACAGGCCCGGTCGTTGAGCCAGCAGTTCGAGGCACGCGTAGTGGGTCACGCTCATGCCGAGCGGCCGCAGCACCTCCTCCATGGCTGCGCGGAGCGCGCTCGAAGCCTCTTTCAGCAGGTAGCCCAGCGAGGTCTCCAGGTCGACGCCCGCACCGTTTTGACTCATGTCAGCATTCTGACATACCGTGAGCCGTGTCAGAATACTGACATGACCAGGAGGAGCACCATGCCCGTCACCGGCCCCGACTTCATCTCGCTCCAAGCGCGCGACCTCGACGCCTCGCAGGCGTTCTACGAGCAGTACCTCGGCCTCGTCCGCTCGCAGACCGGACCTCCGCACGCTGTCGTCTTCGAGACGAAGCCGATCGCGTTCGCTCTCCGCGACGTCGTACCCGGCACCGATCTCGACTCCGTCGCTCAGCCCGGCATCGGCGCCGCGCTCTGGCTCCACGCCACGGACGTCCAGGCCATCCACGACGCCCTCGCCGCCGACGGTCACCCCATCGTCTCCGCACCGGTCGACGGCCCCTTCGGCCGGACGTTCACCTTCGCCGACCCGGACGGCTACCACGTCACTCTCCACGACCGCGCCTGACAGGCCCCGTGGAGGGCATGGGCATCGACGCCGTAGACGAGGGCCGCCGGGCCGGGGAGGGCGTCAGGTGCGGGCCTGGGTCGCGAGCATGAGGCGAAGCGCGCGGGTCATCGCGTTGTCCGCGCCGAAGTCCACCCCGGCGGGCACCTCGACGAGTTCCCCGTGGGCGAGGACCAGCACCCCGCAGGTACCGGGACGGGCCGTGCCGGCTCCGTCCAGCCAGTCCCCGTACGCGGCGGATGTCGTGTCCAGGTGCTCCCTGCTCCGGCGTCCCACCTCCGCCATCAGGTCGTCGACGCCGGTCAGTCCCTCGACGGAGGCGAACGGGACGCTCACCACCGGCTCTTCGACCAGGCGGACCCGCGGCTCCTCCTCGCGCCCCGTCCCCTCCGGCGGCGCGTCCGGCAGCAGTCCCCGCCCGAAGCGCGCGAAGTACAGCAGGCTGTGCGCGGAGTCGATGCCGCCGACGAAGGGCCGGTCGAAGCTCACCTTGCGATTGCTCGCGATGTACTCCCGCGGGATGCGGGGATCCTCCGGCACCGGCCAGTGCACCTCCCCCGTGTTCTGGTCACGCCACGGCACGTAGCGCCGGATGTCGTCGGACGCGGACAGCGGCATCAGCTCGACGCCGAACCTCCCCGGGTCCTTGGCCACGATCGAACCGGGCGTCAGGGAGAACACGCCGATGCCCGAGGTCGTCCAGAGCTTCTCGTGGTCCTGCAGGAACTCGTACGTCGCCAGCGCCTCCGCCCGGGTTTCGGTGGGGAAGCCGGTGAAGCCCATCATCTGTGCCGCGATGCCGTTGCGCGCCAGCTCCGCCAGGACGTCCGGCACCAGGTCGATCTTGACGCCCTTGTCGATCAGGTCGAGGACCCGCTGGGTGCCGGACTCGTAACCGAAGGAGACGGCGACGCACCCCGAGGCGGCGAGGAGTTCGCCGACGGCGCGCTCGGGGAAGGTGCGCTCCAGCCGGAGCTCGGCGGACCACCGCAGGTCCAGGGGCGATTCGGCGAGCGCCGCGGCGAGTGCGCGCAGGTAGCGGGGGGACATGGCGTCCACGGCGAAGTACAGGGTCCTGCCGAAGCGGCTGGCTTCCCTCAGGTCCTCCAGCACGGCGGCCACGGGGCGTTCACGCGAAGGGGAGGTCGGCCGGTCGGTGTTCAGGCCGTAGTCGCAGAAGGTGCACTTGTTCCAGTAGCAGCCCCGGGTGGGGCTGTAGAGGATCACCGGCTCGGGCGCCCAGTACCGCTCCCAGTCCCACACGTCGTACGCGGGACCGGCGAGCGCCGCCACGCTGCCGTACGCGATGACGGGGTCGGGCCGGGACCGGGTCATCACCCCGCCGATGCCGTCGAATGCGGCGCCGCCCCTGACCGCGCCGTCCCCGATCGCGTCGAGGATGCCGATGAGCGCCGTCTCGCCCTCGCCGGGGACGATCAGGTCGGCGTCCTGGAACACCTGCCACGGCGCCGAGGGGTCCGCCGCGTACTTGACCACGTCTCCGACCTCGGTCCCGCCGAAGACGATCACCGTGTCGGGCAGCACGGTCCGGATCAGGCGGGCCATCCGCAGCGCGACGGGCAGCTGGCTGGTGTAGTTGACCGAGAGGCCCACCATCGCCCAGGGCCTCATCCGCAGCCGGGGGACGAACTCGTCGGCGAAGTAGCCCTCGAAGGGGCGGGCGACAGCCGCTACCGCCGCCGGGTCGGACAGGTCCGCCGTGCTGCACAGGTTGACCGTGGACTTCGCCCGCATCGAGAACCCGTCGGCCGAGCCGGGCGGCATCTCCAGGGCGAGCAGGTCCCACCACCTGCTCATCACCGCCACCGCCTGGGCGTAGGTCGGGGGGTGGTAGAACAGCTCGGGATCCTTGAACACGCCGATCGCGTCGCGGGCCGACGTGGCGGTCAGGCCCTCGGCGGCCAGGGACTGGCGGAACCGGATCTCGTCGTGGCGGCGGGGAGCCGCCTGCCTGCCCCCGATCTCGGCACGGGTCCGGCGGGCGGCTTCGAGCGACGCGCCGAAGCGCTCGGGATCGGCGAGGTACTCGAAGGCGTCGAGATTGGCGTCCACGCAGCCGTACACGGTGTGACCGGCCTCGCGGGCGGCGCCCACAAGGTACGGGATCGAGTGGTAGGCGGTCGTCGGGTCGGTCACCGGCGGATTGACCAGCAGGTACGCGGTGTCGGCCGTGGCCCGCCCCTGCCCCGGCCGCCGCGCACGGTCCGGCTCCGGTGCGGACGGGGGCATGCCCAACGGAACGAACACGCTCATCGCTGTGACTCCTGACTGTTGTCCTGCCGTGGATGCGTGGAGCGGACGGCCGGCACGTCGGGTGCCGGCAGGTCGGCCGGGGCCCGGGCCGTCACGGGCGCCGGCGCCGGCGCGGGGGCCTGGGGCACGTACTCGGTGCCCGAGCGGTGGTTGCGGAACGCCTTCTGCGTGAGCGCGCCCAGCACGGCGAGCGCGATGGCCGCGCCCGCCACCGGGAAGAACGGCGCCGCCCCGAGGTGGCGGACCCCGAACCCGGCCACGGCGACGGAGATCGGGAAGGTGCCCATCACGGCCAGCATCACCAGGCTCATGACCCTGCCGATCAGCGCCGACGGGGCCCACACCTGAAGCATCGTCACCACGACGATGTTCTGCCAGCCGCTGGCCATCGAGTAGACGCAGACGCACACCGCGGCTCCGACCAGGCCCCCGGCGTACGGGACGGCCCCCAGGGCCACGCCCATGACCACCGCGAGCGCGGCGAACAGATAGGCGGGCGAGTCCACCGGCCGGCTGCGGGCGGCCAGCACGGAGCCGGCCAGTCCGCCCAGGCTCAGGCAGGTCAGCAGGACTCCGTAACCGGCGGCGCCCATGCCCTGGTGCGCCAGTTCGGGCAGGGCCACCTCGATGGTGCCGTTGAAGGCCAGGTTGCAGACCAGGGCCACCACGAGGACGACGTGCAGCAGCCGTCCGTGGCGGAGCAGTTCGACGAAGGACGGCTTGCGGGCCGTGTTCTTTCCGGCGTCGCCTGTGCCGTCTGCTTCGTCGGCGCCGCCGTCCTGCCCGACCGGACCGTCCTGCGCCCGCGCCGCCTCGTCGGCCGGGCCGGCGCCGGTACGGATCCGGGCGAGCACCACCGCGGACACCAGGAAGGACGCGGCGTCGACCGTGAGCGCCGGGCCCGCCCCGAAGCCGGCCACCAGGGCGCCGCCGACCGTCGGCCCGAGGAGCCCGCCGACCTGGTTGACCATCGTCGACAGAGCGTTGCCCTGGCCCAGGTCCTCCTTCGTCAGCAAGGCGGGCAGGAGGGTGTAGGACGCGGGGATGAAGACACCGGAACAGGCGCCCAGGACCACCGCGATGGGCGCCAGCTGGGCCAGCGTCGGTGTCCCGGTGAAGGCCACCACCGCCAGGATGCCGACGGCCACGGCGCGCACCAGGTCGGCGATCAGCATCACCCGCTGTCCGCCGATCCGGTCGGCCACCACCCCGCCCAGCGGGATGGTGACGACCCGGGGGATGCCGTAGCAGGCCAGGACCGTGCCGAGCAGCACCGGGCCGCCGTCGCCGGACAGGATCAGCCAGGGCAGTGCGACGGCGTAGCAGTAGTCGCCGACCGTCGACGAGAGCTGTCCGGCGAGCAGCAGCCGGAAGCCGCGCACCGACATCGGTCCGCTCGCCATGGCCGTACGGATCCTCTGACCGGCTGGTGCCACGTCTCGTCCTCCTGCTTCCGCTGGTGGGGGATGCCCGTCCTGTTCCGCCCTTTCCGCCGTGCCTCCTCCGGCACTCAGCCGCCCAGCGGGCCCACGTCCATGTGCAGGAACTCGCTGATCACGGCGGTCACGGTCGCGGGCGGCGGCAGGCCGAGGTTCTTCTGCACGTCCTGGGCGGCGACCTGCCAGGCGGGGGCCGGCACCGGGTCCACGACGGCGTGTCCGTCCGCCCGCAGCTGGGCCACGTTGCGGCGCACCGCCGGCCGCTCCCACATCAGGCGGTTCATGCTGGGGAAGAACAGCACCGGGCGCTCGTGGGCCAGCAGCGCCGAGCTGAGGAGTCCGGAGGCGAGTCCGTGGGCCGCCTGGCCGAGCATGTTGGCCGTGGCGGGAAGCACGACCAACCGCTCCGCCCATACGGCGGGGGCGACATGACCGGTCGTCATCTCGTCCTCGCCGTCGCAGTAGACCTCCGGGCACAGCAGTCGCATGGTCGCGGCCGGTACGAGCGCGGCCGCGGAGCGCGTCATCGCCATGCGGATGTCGACGCCGTCGCCCAGGCCGGTCCGCAGGGCCATGAGGTACTGCGGCAGCGCGAGCACGTTTCCCGAGCCGCACACCCCGAGGAGCAGGCGGCGCGGGGGGCCGCCCGTGGCGGCCTTCGTCATCACCGGACTCCGGAGGCCTCACCTGGCGCGGGGCTCAGACCGCACTGGGAGGCGACGAGGTCCAGCCGGTCCTGGAAGTTGAACTTGTAGCCGGGGCAGGGCGGATGCCCTTCCTGCCAGGCCTTGGGGCAGGATCCGCCGCAGGTCGGCATGAACACGCAGCCCTTGCACCAGGTACTGCCCCGTTCGATCTCGTCGTTCCAGCCGTCGAAGGGCCCCACCGGTCGCACGGGTTCGGGCCCCGCACGGTCGATGTGCGTCAGCGCGAGGGTCCGCTCGGCCTCGGGGACGAGGGGGTACTCGCTGCACGAGAAGATGTTGCCCGTACTGCTGATGATCTCCGACGAGGTGGTCGTGGCGGGGCAGAGGACCTTCTTCGCGACGTTCGGGAGCAGCTGGGCGTGGAGGCCGTGCTCCGACAGCAGCCGCAACCAGTGCGTCTCCTGCTCCGCGAAGGCCTGCTTGGACACCTCGATCGCCGACACGTCGTTCCCCCACGAGTGGACGGGAACGATCGAGAAGGACACATTGGGGCGGTCGAAACCCAGCTCCGCCATCAGCTCGATATAGCGGGGGACATCGTCCTGGTTGTGCGCGTCCACATTCGTGCGGAACGTGAAATGGGCGGATTGTAAATCCGGTTCGTCGAGTACGGAACGCACGGTGCGCACTATTTTCCAGAAGGAACCCTGGCCACTTTTCAGCGGCCGGTGCTCATCGTGAATCTCCGGTGGGCCGTCGACCGTGATCTCGAAATGGTTGACCCCGCACGAGCGAATGAGGGTGTCGATTTTCGCCGGGGTGAGCAGTGAGCCGTTCGTGACGATCACCGACGAGTAGGCGACCCCGCGCTCGGCCGCGGCCCGGACGAACCGGGGGGCCAGATCGCGGATGATCGCGTAGCCCATCATCGGCTCGGCCCCGAACCAGTCGATGCGCACGCTGCGCGTGTGCGGGGCGGCCACGGCGCGCAGCACCCGGTCGCGGACGCGGCTGCGGTGGGTGTGCGACAGGCCGCCGCGGGTGTGCTGCTGCCCGCAGTAGGCGCATCCCATGTTGCAGTAGGACGTCGGCAGCAGGGCGATGTGGACCGCCGAGCGGTCCGCCGAGGCGCGCCGGTTGCGGTCGAGTACGGCGGACAGTTCGTCCTCGCCGGCCGGTACGAGCATCTCCGCGGTACGCAGTGCGCCGGCCCACGCCGGGGCGAGGGCGGCCGGATCCCCGGCCTCCAGCGCCCGGGCGGTGGCGAGGTCGACCGCCATGGTGTTCGCGGTGCGGGTGCTGTACGCGAGCCGCACCCGCGCGCCCGTGTCGTCGGCGTACGCACGGTCGCTCATCACCAGGTATCTGCTGACTTGGTCCATCCCAACCCTCCCACTGTGTCCCGGCAGACGGCGGTCCCGGCGCGCGTTCCCGCGCCCGGTCCGGCGGCCGGAGCCGCCGGACCGGGCGCGTACGCCGGCTGGGATCAGCAGACGACGTTCGTGTTGGAGTCCGCCTGCTGGCCCTCGACCGCGGCCGACACGGCGTTCAGCCGCGCCTGGATCGAGCCCAGGACCGCGACCTCGTCCGGGCTCAGGGCGGTGAAGACCTCACGCTCGGACTCGGACAGCAGCTCGACCGGCGTGCCGGCGCGGCGCAGTGCTTCGAGGGGTGCTTGCGACATGTGTCACTCCTTCGTGGAGAGGGGCACTGGCTGGTACGACGGCAAGGCTGCTCCGGTGCCACCCGGCTTCCTATCCCTCAATCGACTATGGATGGCGGCAGGGGCGGGAGCCCCGGCGCGAAGTCGGCCGGTCTCGATCGGTCCGGCAGCCGGGGGCGTGGAAACCGGCCACGCAGAAAGTGCCAAAAGGGGCAGAGCGACCCGGTCGGTGACTTGAAACCGTCACGGTTCATCCGATGAAATTGCCTTCTTGTCCGGAACATGACCCGCAGCTATTCTGGCTCCGTGAGTGACGAAATTCGCTTGCGGGTTCACGCTTCGCAGACGGAGGCGGAGGCCAGAGGTTTGACCAGACGTGAGATTTTGATCGCCTCGCTCGTGGCCGCCGGTTTCTCGAACCGGCATATCGCGAAAGACCTCTGCATCAGCCCGCACACGGTGGCGGCACATTTATGCAACATGCTTCGGAGAACGGGCGCGTCGAACCGTACGGAAATGATTGCGCGACTGTACGCCCAAGGCGTTCTGGTCCAGGGAACCTGGCCGCCGCTGCCCGCGGAGGAGCGGAAGCGGCAGGAGGCTCCCGAGGCCCTCGGCGCCCTCGCGGCGGCAGCGGTCGCGGAGTGCTCGATCGGACCGGTCGGCGCCACGCTCGACTGGCCGCACTACGGGAACGAGGTACCGGTCGCCATGACCTTCGACGCCCTGCACGCACTACGTGAGGCCGGCCACCCGGTGGACCTGTTGGCGGTCGAGCAGCGCTCCGTCCTCTCCGAGCTCAGCGAGCACGAGGTCCAGGTGCTCAACTCGGTCAAGGGGCGCCTGGAAGCGGTGACGGGAGAGGTGGAGGGTCAGGACCTCAAGCTCCTGTGAACGAGGTCGCACGGTGCGGCAGTTGTCGTACCGCGGTGCCGGCCGGAGCCCGGTTCTGCCCGGAATGCGGCACGCCGCTCACGGCGGGGGCGCCCTCCTCGGACAGCCGCAGAATCGTTACGGCAGTCTTCATCGACCTCGTCGGTTCCACCGTGCTCGCCGAGACCCTCGACCCCGAGGCCCTGCGGCGCACGATGGACCGGTACTACACGGCGTGCACCTCAGCCGTCACCGAACACGGCGGCGTGGTCGAGAAGTTCATCGGCGATGCCGTGATGGCCGTCTTCGGGGCGTTCGTCAGCCATGAGGACGACGCCCTGCACGCGGTCCAGGCCGCGTACGCCGTACGGGAGGCCGTGGCGGCCATCGAGACCGGGGCCGCGTCCGGGTCCGGCGGGTCCGGCGGGGTGGTACGGCTCGACACCCACTGCGGGATCGTCTCGGGAGAGGCCGTGGTGGCGGGAGCTCTCGGCGGCGCCGCCCGGGTGGTGGGCGACGTCGTGCACACCGCCGCCCGCCTCCAGTCCCACGCCGAACCGCACGAGATCCTCATCGGCGGCGAAACGGCCCGCCTGGTGGGCAGCAGGGTCCGTCTGGAGGCCGTCACCCCGCTCCGGGTGAAGGGCAAGAGGGACCCCGTCCCCGCCTGGCGGGTCCTCGGAGTCCTCGACGGAGCGAGCCAGGAGGACCTAGTACCGCTCGTCGGCCGCGAAGCCGAACTGGACGCGCTGATCCTGGAGTTCGGCGCGGTGCGCCGCGAGCGCCGCAGCCGTCTCGTCACGGTCACCGGTCCCGCGGGCATCGGGAAGTCGCGGCTCGTGCGGGAGTTCCTGGCCGGCCACCGCGACGAGGACGCCGTGATCCTGCGCGCCGGCTGCCAGGCGTACGGCGCCAAGCTCGCCTACCGCCCGCTGGCCGAGGCGGTCTGGACCCTGCCCGGCGGCTGGGAGGAGGTCCGGAGCACGCTGGAGACCCTGCGCCCGAGCGCCGACCGTGCCGTCACCGCGCTCGCCGTCGCCCTGGGCGTCCGCGGCGAGAGCGGGCTCCCGGTGAGCGTCGACGAGATCGGGTGGGCGTTCCGGCGGCTGCTGGAGGCCCTGGGACGGCGTACCCCCGTGGTCCTGGTCCTGGAGGACTTCCAGTGGGCGCAGCCGACCCTCGCCGACACGATCGCCGACCTGTCCGAGGGGGCCCACGACACCGAGCTGCTGATCATCCGCGTGGCCCGCGCCGAGACCGCCGATCCCCCCGAAGGCCCCGCGGGCGGCACGTCGCCCATGCCGCCCGACGTGCCGCGCGCCGTGGTCGCCGCCGCCGCGCGGACGCCCGGTGAAGGCCTCACACTGCGTCTCGACGCGCTGCCCCCCGATCAGACCGAACGGCTCGTCGGCCTCCTCGCGGACCGGACGGAGGTCGCCGCGCAGGAGGCGGTCTGCACCGACGAGGCGCTGGCCGGCGTCGTGCGGGAGTGCGACGGCAATCCGCTGTTCGCCGAGCTGCTGCTGGAGAACCTGACCGGCCACCGGTCCGTGGCCCAGGGCGTCCCCACGACGATCCGGGTCCTGCTGACCGCCTGGCTGGACCGCCTGCCGGCCGCCGACCGCGCCGTGCTGGAGCGCGCGGCGGGCGTCGGCGGGTCGTTCACCACCGAGGACGTGCGCGCGCTCGCCGAGGACGCGCCCGCGCTGGCCGGCCAGGTCCTGGACGACGCCCTGAGCAGGCTGCGGCGGTCCCGGGTGATCCACCTGTACGGGCCGCCCGGCGCGTACAGGTTCACCCGCATGCTCGCCCGGGACACGCTGTACGAGATGACGTCCAAGGCCCGGCGCGCGGCCTGGCACACCGTGCTCGCGGACCGGCTCGAAGCACGGCCCCGGGGCGCGTCCGTACCGGGCCCGGCGGCGGAGGGCGACCTCGCCCACCACCTGGAATCCGCGTGCCGGCTGCTCTCCGAGGCGGACCCGGGCGACCCGAGGCTGCCGGCACTGACCAGCCGCGCGGCGCGTGCCCTCGTGGCCACGGGGTACCGGGCGCTGCACCGCCGCGACCTGCCCGCCGCCGTCTCGCTGATGGAACACGGCCGCGACCTGACGCCGGACGGCGATCCCCAGCACCGGGTTCTCGCCGCCCGCATCACCGACGCGTACGCGGCGCTGGGCCGCTGGGGCAGCGCCCGGCAGGCCGTGGCCGAGGCCGAGCGCAGGAACGTGGGCGACCTCCCGACGCACGACACCTGCGCCATCCTGCGGCAGTTGATCGCGCTGCGCTCGGGCGAACCGGAGCCCGGGGACGACCGCGGCACCGCGTACGCGCCGGAGGGTCTCCACACCCCGGGTGCCGCGGACGTCCCCGGCGCCCCGTACGCCGCGCCGGGACCGGCAGACGACCTGAGCTGGTGCAGACTGCATCAGCTGGTCTCGCTGCGGAGCTTCGCCGAGGGCCGGATCGGCGCCGCCGAAGGCGCCATGCGCAAGGCGCTCGCCCGGGCCCATGGACTCGGCGACACGTACGAGGGGAACCGGATCCTCGCGTCCATCTGCGAACTGACGCAGTGGTCGCCGACCCCCCTGACCCAGGCGATCGCGCTGTGCGAGGACCTGGTCCGGCGCTTCGACGGCGACCGCGGCCTGCTCGTGCCGATCCTGCTGACCCGGGCCCGTCATCTGGCCCTGTCGGGCCGGGTCGACGCGGCCCGCGAGGACGTCGCGCTGGCCCGCCGGCACTCCGACGACCTGGCGCTGACCCTCGGCGGCATCGCGGCCGACCAGACGGCGGGGTTCGTCGAGTCCCTCTCCGGTGCGTACCTGCCGGCCGCCGGCCACTACGCGGCGGCGGCGGCCGGACTCGCCGGGCTCGGCCAGACGAGGACCGCGGCGACCCTTCACCTGTACGCGGCCCGGGAGCGGTTCCGGGCCGGCTGCGGCATCGACGCGGCCGTGCTCGCCGATCCGCCCGCGGACACGCCCTCGGAGACGCGCACCCAGGCCGTCCGGCTGGCCCTGCGGGCGCGGGTGCGCGCGCGGGCCGGTGCGTTCGGGGAAGCGGTCGGGGCCGCGGAGCGCGCCACCGCCACCCTGGACCGCACCGACGACCCCTGCCTCGTCGGCGACGTCTGGTTCGAGGCGGCCCGGGTCCTGGACGCCGCCGGTGAGCCGGTGCGCGCCCGGCGGGCGGCCGAGCGGGCGCTGGCCGCCCTGACGGCGAAGGAGGCCGTCCTTCCCGCCCGGACGGTACGCGCGTGGACGGCCGAGCTGGAGGAGAACCGATGAGCGATCCACCCTGGAGGCGGTCGCCGAGGGCCTCCACGCCGGGAGTTCCGGCATGGGGCGCGACCCGCGCGCAGACGCTGCAGGCGTTCTCGACGGTACCGATGGACTCGATCTCCCCCGAGTGGGCCTGGGGCGGCGCCGACGGTTCCGGCGTCCGCGTCTGCGTCGTGGACAGCGGGGTCGAAGGCGGCCATCCGCTGGTCGGCACGGTCGACCGCGCGGTGACCGCCGTGCAGAACGAGGACGGCGGGGTGGACATGGAACCGTGCGACCCCACCGACCGCGCCGGGCACGGCACCGCCTGCGCGGGGTTGATCCGTTCGGTCGCCCCGCAGGTCTCCGTCTCGTCCGCCCAGGTGCTGACCGACGGCAAGACGGGCAGCGGCCCGGCCCTGATCGCCGGGCTGGCCTGGGCCATCGACCAGAACTTCGACGTCATCAACCTGAGCCTGGCGACGACCCGGCCGGCCCTGACGGCTCAGCTCCACGAACTCGTCGACCGGGCCTACTTCCGCCGGTGCACGCTCGTCGTCTCCGCGCACAACCGGCCCGTGCCCAGCTATCCCTGGTCCTTCTCCTCGGTGATCTCGGTCGCGAGCCACGACGAGGACGACCCCATGACCTACTACTACAACCCCTCGCCGCCCGTGGAGTTCCACGCCCGCGGCGTTCGCGTGCCCGTGGCGTGGCCCGGCGGCGGCACCATCCGCTCGACCGGCAACAGCTTCGCCGCACCGCACATCTCGGGCCTGTGCGCGCTGATCCTCGGCAAGCACCCCTGGCTCACACCCTTCCAGCTCAAGACGGTGCTGTTCCTCTGCGCCGGGAACATGACCGGTCAATTTGGAGGTGCGCATGACAATTTCTCATGATGCCGCGACGCCCACGGAGCGCCGCCTGCTGCAGTCCATCGTCGAAGTCGCGCGCCACGTCTTCGGCGCGGCGGCCTCCTCGATCTTCCTCATCGACGCCGAGGCCGGTGACCTGGTCTTCGAAGCCGTCGCCGGCGAGGGGGACGACCAGCTCGTCGGGTCCCGCTTCCCCGCGGGCACCGGCATCGCGGGGTGGGTCGCCGCCTCCGGCCAGTCGATGCTCGTCGACGACCTGCGCGACTCCAAGCACTTCTCCGGCGAGGCGGCCGCTTCCACCGGGTACGTACCCAACAGCATCATGGCAGCGCCCCTGTTCAGCGACGACGAGTGCGTCGGCGTGCTGGAGGTGCTGGACCGCGGAGGCGGCGGCGTCAGGGACATGGCCGACGTCGAACTCCTCGGCCTGCTGGCCGACCAGGCCGCCATCGGCCTGGAACTGCTCACCCGGCTGCGCGCCGCCGGGCCCAGCCGGCGTTCCGGCAAGGCCCTCCAGCTCCTCGACCTGGCGGAGTCGCTGCTGGCCGAGCCCCATGGCTGACCGGTGCGTGCTGATCCTCAGCCGACGCGGCGACGGGGAGGCCACCGAGGCGGCCTCCCTGCTGCGCCGGATCGGCGTGCCCGTCCACCGACTCGACGCGGACGGCCTGGCGGGCGTCGAGGCCTTCCTCGCGCCCGACGACACGCTGACCCTCGACGGCCACCGCTTCGCCCCCACGGTGACCTGGCTGCGGCACTTCTCCCTGCGGGCCGCACCGGACGATTCACCGGCCGGTCCCGTCGGCGGCCGGATGGTGTACCGCGACGCGTGGACCGTGCTGGCCCGGCAGCTGGCCCTCGCGTCCCCGGCCGCCATCGGCGCCGCCGATCCCGGTCAGCTGGTGCAGCACGCCCAGGCGCGGGCGCTCGGCGTGCGGACCCCGCGGGGCGTGGTGACCACCGACCCCGCGGGCGCCGCCGGCCTGCTCCCCGCCGAACGGTACGTACTGAAGGTCCTGGACCGGCACTTCGTGGAACCGGAGCCGGGCCGGCTCGCCTGGTACCTGCCGCAGGTGCTGGACCGCTCCCAGCTCGCCGGCCTGCCCGGCCTGCCCCGCGGCACGCCGGTCGTGCTCCAGGAGTACGTCGAGCACGAGGCCGAGTTCCGGGTCTACTTCGCCGGGGGTGAGCTCCATGCCTTCGAGGTGGCCAAGGCGCACCCGCGGGACATCTGGACCCGTCCGGACCAGGTGCGCGTGCGGCACGTCCGCCCCCCGGCCGCCGTGGCCGCGGCGGTACGCGCCCTCGCCGGGGCGGCCGGCCTCGTCTACGGGGCCTTCGACGTCCTCTCGGACCGGGGCGAGGCCGTGTTCCTGGAGATGAACACCCACGGCGACTGGCAGTGGTTCGAGCGCAAGGCCGGCGTCGACCTGGTGACCCGGGCCGTCGTGCGGACCGTACGGGACCTCCACTGGTCCGCCGTGGGTGACCCCCGCCCCGCGGCCGTCAACCTGCTGGCCTTCCTCGGCGCGGGCTCCGGTGCCCGCGCGCCCGCGCACCCTCCGCCCCTGTCGTGACCCGGGCCCGCGCTGGGGACCGGGGGCCCGCCCCATGGGGCGGCCGGCTCAGCGGGTGGGGGTGGGCAGCGCGCTCTCCGCGACGGCGAGCACCGCGCGCAGGGCGGCCGAGGGGTTGTCGGCCCGCCAGGCCAGTGCCGCCTGCCGTCTGATCGGCGGCCCGGCGAGCGGCCGGTAGACGAGTCCGCTCTGCTGGATGTGCTGGACGGAGGTGACGGTCAGAGTCACCCCGACACCGGCGGCGACCAGGGCCAGGATCGTGTACGAGTCCGGGGCCTCCTGCACCACCCGCGGATTGAACCCGGCGGCCTCGCAGGCCCCGACCATCGCGTCGCGCACGGTGGAGCCGGTGTTGGCCGGGAACGAGACGAACGGCTCCCCGGCCAGCACCGCGATCGGGACGCTCGCCCGTGCGGCGAGCGGATGGTCGGAGGGCAGCGCGCACACCAGCTCCTCCTCGTCGATCACCCGGAAGCTCACGCCCGGCTGCGTCACCGGCAGGCGGACGAACCCCAGGTCGAGCGAGCCGTCCGCGACCCGGGCGAGCGCGACGTTGGCGTACGTCTGGCCCGTCATGGCGAGCTCGATCGCGGGGTGGGCGGCACGCACCGCCCGGGTCAGCCGGGGCAGCGTCGCGTGGCTGGAGGCCCCCGCGAAGCCGATGCTGACCCGCCCGAACTCGCCGCGGCCGGCCGCCTTCGCGGCCCGTACGGCGGTGTCGAGGTCGTCGAGCACGGTCCGCACCGGCTGGAGGAAGGACTCCCCCGCACTGGTCAGCCGGACCGAGCGGGTGTTGCGCTCGAACAGCTGGACGCCCAGCTCCTTCTCCAGCTGACGGATCTGCTGGCTCAGCGGCGGCTGGGCCATCTGCAGGCGCTTCGCGGCCCGGCCGAAGTGCAGCTCCTCGGCCACGGCGACGAAAGCGAACAGGTGGCGCAGTTCCATGCCCACCCCTTCCGGCACCCATTGATCCGTCCGACGTCTTGATCCGAGCTTAATTCGGTATTGGACAGCGTACAAAGGCCGCTGACACCGTGGGGCGACGCGCGCGCCCGCCCACGCAGAGGAGCACCGTGGCCCCGACGGACCGGAAAGACAAGACGATGTCGATGAAGGCGGCGATCGCCGCCTTCGTCCACGACGGCGCCACCGTCTGCCTCGAAGGCTTCACCCATCTCGTCCCGACCGCCGCGGGGCACGAGATCATCCGTCAGGGCCGGCGCGACCTCACCGTCGTGCGGATGACCGCGGACATCGTGGTGGACCAGATGATCGCCGCGGGCTGTGTGACCCGGCTGGTCTCCTCGTTCGTGGGCAACTCCTCGGCCGGCTCGCTCGGCGAGCTCCGGCGCCGGGTGGAGAGCGCGGACCCGGCGCCCCTCGCCTTCGAGGAGTACAGCCACTACGGGATGGTCTGCCGCTATCTGGCCGGGGCGCAGCGCCTGCCGTTCCACCCGCTGCGCTCCTACGCGGGCAGCGATCTGCCGAACGTCAACAGCGGCCTGCGCAAGGTGACTTCGCCGTACCCCGGTCCGGACGGTGAGCCCGAGCAGATCTACGTCGTGCCGCCCGTCAACCCGGACGTGACGATCATCCACGCCCAGCGCGCCGACCGCCGGGGGAACACCCAGATCTGGGGGCTGACCGGCGTGCAGGCCGAGGCGGTGTACGCGGCGGACACGGCGGTCGTGGTCGTGGAGGAGATCGTCGACGACGAGGTGATCCGTTCGGACCCCAACCGCACGCTCGTCCCCGCGCACGCGGTCGACGCGGTGGTCTGCTGCCCGCGTGGGGCGCATCCCTCGTTCGCGCAGGGCTACTACGACCGGGACAACGCCTTCTACCGGGCCTGGTCGCACATCAGCAAGGACCCGCGGCGCCTCCAGGACTGGCTGGACACATGGGTGCGCGGGACGGCGGACCACGCGGAGTACGTCGACCGGCTCGGCGAGGAGTTCTGGGCCGGGCTCGCGGTCGGCGAGGCGCTCAGCGCGCCGGTGGACTACGGGCGCCGGCTGTGAGCGCGTCCGGGGGAACCGCCGCCGCGGGACGCGGGAAGGGAGGGGCCATGACCGTCAGCGCCCCGGGCGCGGTCACCTCGTCCGAGCTGCTCTCGGTCGTCGCCTCCCGCGAACTGGCCGGGCGCCGCACCGTGTTCGCCGGCATCGGCCTGCCGACCCTCGCCACCGAACTGGCCCGTCTGACGGTCGCCCCGGACATCGAGGTGGTGTACGAGTCCGGGGTCTGCGGGGCCCACCCCTCGCGGCTGCCGGAGACCATCGCCGACGCGGTCCTGGTCACGGGGGCGGAGGCGGTGATCCCGATGCCCGTGCTGTTCGGCTGCGTGCTCCAGGGCGGTCACATCGACGTGGGCTTCCTCGGCGCGGCGCAGATCGACCGCTGGGGCAGCCTCAACACCTCGGTGATCGGCACGTGGGACAGGCCGTCGGTGCGGCTGCCCGGTTCGGGCGGCGGCGTCGAGGTGATGGCCAACGCGCGCGAGGTCTTCGTGGTGATGCGCCGTCACCATCCGCGCTCCTTCCCGGCGGAGCTCGACTTCTGCACCACCCCGGGGCCCGACCGCGCCCTCGCCGAGGGCATCCGACCGCTGGGGGCCGGCGTCACCCGGGTCGTCACCGAACTGGGCATCCTGGCCCGCGAGGGCGTGGGCGAGGAGTTGCGTCTGGTCGCCGTCCAGCCCGGCGTCACGGTGGAGCAGGTCCGCGCCGCGACCGGCTGGGACCTGCGGGTCGCGGACACGGTGGACGAGGTACCGCCCCCGACGCGGGCGGAGTTGCGGCTGCTGCGCGAGGATGTCGATCCGGAGCGCGTGTACCTGCGCTAGAGCCCCCTGCCGGTTGTCCCGCACCATCGAGAGGACCATGACCACCATGCGTATCAGGATCGTCGGCGCCGGAGCCATGGGCCGCGGCATCGCCCAGTGGGCGGCCGTCGCCGGACACACCGTCGAGCTGGGCGACGTACGGCCCCAGGCAGTGACGGAGGCGGCCGAATTCGTGCGCTCCATGCTCGAACGGGCCGTGGCGAAGGGCCGGATGTCCGATGCGGACGCGGCCGGCGCCCTGGACCGGCTGGTCCCGCTGGACGACCCGTGGGCCGAGGGCCCGGGGGTCGAGGTGGTCATCGAGGCGGTACGGGAGGACCTGGCCACCAAGACGGAGGTCTTCGGCAGGCTGGAGCGGGCGCTGCCCGCCTCGGCCGTCTTCGCCACCAACACCTCCTCGCTGTCGGTGACCCGGATCGCCGCCGCGCTGAAGGACCCGACGCGCCTGGCCGGGCTGCACTTCTTCAACCCCGTCCCGCTGATGCGGATCGTCGAGGTGGTGCCCGGCGCCGCCACGCGCCCGGACATCGCGCCGATGCTGACCGCGCTCGTGGAGAGCTGTGGGCACCGCGCGGTCACGGTCGCCGACACCCCCGGCTTCCTCGTCAACCACGCCGGGCGCGGACTGGTGACGGAGGCGCTCGCCCTGCTGGAGGAGACGGTCACCGACCCGGCGGGCATCGACCGCATCGCGCGGGACGTCCTGGGCCTGCGGATGGGCCCGTTCGAGCTGATGGACCTCACCGGACTCGATGTGACCGCCGCCGTCATCGACTCGATCTGGGCGGGCTTCCGGCACGAGGACCGGCTCCGCCCCTCCTACCTGACCCCGAACCGGGTGGCGGCCGGGCTGCACGGGCGCAAGACGGGGCGCGGCTGGTTCCCGTACGGCTCCGAGTCGGCCGCGCCCGCGCCGGAGGCGCCGGTCACCGGCGACCCGGAGCGGCCGGTGCACGTCGTCGCCCCGTCGCCGGCCGGGGAAGCGGACGCCGTCGCGCTCCGGGCGGCCCTGACGGCGGCGGGCGCGACGGTCAGGACCGGCGCGGCCCCCTCCGCCGGGGCGCTGGTGCTGGTTCCGGTCTGGGGCACCACGGTCGCCTCGGCCGTGGCCGCGCAGGCGCTGCCCGCGGGGCGGACCTTCGGTGTGGACCCGCTGCCCACTGCCGGGCGCCGCCGGGTGCTGGCCGTGACCCCGGCCGCGGAGCCGGCGGCGGCCCGGGACGCCCGTGCGGTGCTGGCGCGGGCTGCGGACGGCGGGGAGCCGTTCGCGGTGTCGGTGGTACGGGACACGGCGGGCTCCATCGCGCAGCGGCTGCTCGCGTCGATCGTGTCGGTGTCGGCGTCGATCGCGGAGCGCGCGCTGGCGACGCCGGCCGACATCGATCTGGCGGTGACGACCGGTCTCGGCTACCCGGTGGGCCCGCTGGCCTGGGGCGAGCGGATCGGCGCGGTCCGGATGCTGGAGCTGCACCGGGCCCTGTACGCCACGACGGGCGACCCGCGTCACCGCCCGACCCGCTGGGTCGCCGAACGCGCGGCCCTCGGCCTGGCCCTGACGGACCCGGGCACCTCGCCGGCGGACTGCCTGGGCGGCGGGGAGGGCGACAGCGCAGTGTGAACGACCCGGCGCCCTGCCCGGACCCGCGCCCGGTCGGGTCAGCCCGCGCGCGGGACCAGGGAGCCGGCAGGACGCCGCCATACGCACCACCGAGGAGCCGCAGGGCGCCGCGCCGGGCGGTGCGGCGTCCTCGCCCGCGGGCTGGGTGACGACCGATTCGTACAAGACCCGGCAGCGGGTTCCTTCGTACGGTCGCGGCATGACTCCACGACTCGACGCGATCGGCATCACCACCGCGGATCTGGCCGCTTCGCTCGCCTTCTACCGCCGGCTCGGCCTCGACATCCCCGCCGACGCGCAATCCGCACCCCATGTCGAGGTGACGCTGCCGGGCGGTCGACGACTGCTGTGGGACACGGAGGACGTCGTCCGCTCCTTCGACCCGGAGTGGGCCGGGGCGAACGGCGGGGAGCGGCTGGGGCTCGCCTTCCTCTGCGACAGCCCGGCGGAGGTCGACGCCGTGTACGACGACCTGACCGGCGCCGGATACCGGGGCCGTCTGAAGCCCTGGGACGCGGTCTGGGGGCAGCGGTACGCGGTGGTCCTCGATCCGGACGGCTGCGCGGTGTCGTTGTTCGCCGCGGCCGACGGCCCTTAGGGCGGGCCGAAGTACCCGGTCAGGGTGGTGCCGGCCAGTTCGCGCATCTCCCGCGCGAGGTGGGCCTGGTCGGCGCAGCCCGCCGCGAGCGCGGCCTCGGCGTACGGTGTCCCGGTCCGTACGAGCGCCAGCGCCCGTTGCAGCCGCAGCACCCGGGCGAGCGTCTTCGGGCCGTACCCGAAGGCGGCCAGCGAGCGGCGGTGCAGCTGACGGGGCCCGAGGCCGACCGTCCGTGCCGTCTGCGCGACGGTGCGTCCGCTGTCCAGCTGGGCGGCGACGGACCGCATCGCCGGGTCCGGCGGCTCGGTGTCCGCTGCCCGGCGCACGGCGATGCCGTCCAGTGCGGCGGCCGGATCGGCGGCGCCGGCGACCCGCTCGGTGAGCTCCCTGACCTGGGCCGCCGGCCACAGATCGGCCAGGGCGACGCGGCGGTCCCGCAGTTCGTGCGCCGGCACGCCCAGCAGGGCGGGGGCCGTGCCAGGGGCGAAGCGGATGCCCGCGTAGCTGCCGCCGTGCGTTCCCGTCGGGGGCTGTACGCGGGTGTCCGGGCCCGCGACGAGGAGCCGGCCGCCGGTCCAGAGCAGGTCCATGCAGCCGTCGGGGAGCACCGGGTGGACCGAACCCCGCGGCACCGTCAGGGTCCAGACCTTCGCACCGTCCACCCGCGACGCGCGCTCTTCGTACCGGTCGCCCATGGCACTAGTGTCGTGCACTGACGGAGCGAGCGGAGCGGGCACCCGGGGGCGGTCATGGCGGCACTGATGCAGTTCACCACCGACAGCGGCGAGACGGTGACGGTCGAGGTCGACCGGCACGCTCCGGGCGCGCAGCTGGTCGCCCGGGACGGTCATGCGCTGGCCCGGGCGGAGCGCACCTTCGACCAGGCCCTGGAGGGCATCCGGTCGGCGGCCGAGTCGGCGCTCGCGGTGTTCCGGGACGGCACCCTGAAGCCGGACGGGGTGGAGCTCGAATTCGGTGTGAAGATCACCGCCGAGGCCGGGGCGGTGATCGCGAAGAGTGCGCTGGAGGGCCATCTGACGGTCAAGCTGTCATGGTCGCCGGACTCGTCCCCCGCGGCGCCGCCGGCGCCGCCCGCCACCGGCTGACACCGTTCCCGCCGCTCACTCGCCGTGCGGCTGCGGCTTGTCCGACTCCTTCTCGCGGGTCGGCTGCAGCCGGGACTTCACGTCGTCCGGCGGCAGGAACCGCGACCACCGTTCCGGGAACTCGGACGGCATGTACGGGCTGTCCCCGTCGTCGACGTCGTCCCCGTCGTCGTCCGGGACGCCGTACCGGCTCTCCGCCTGCGCGCGGGCCACGAACTCGGCCGCCTGGACCGCGCGCACCCGGTCGTTGGCGGCACGGGCCGCCGCCGTCGCCACCGACGGCCACACCCGGTCGATGGCCGCGTTGACGGCGGCGCCCACCAGCACCGCGAACGCGGAGATGCCGATCCACAGCAGTACCGCGATCGGGGCGGCCAGTGACCCGTAGATCGTGGGCCCCTCGACCGTGCTGGTGAGGTAGATCCGCAGCAGGAAGCTGCCGACCACCCACATCGCCAGCGCCATCAGGGCGCCCGGCATGTCCTCTATCCAGGGCGAGCGGACGGGCACGGACACGTGGTAGAGCGTGGTCAGGAAGGCGATGGAGAGCAGTATCACCAGGGGCCAGTACAGGACGCTTATGACCTCGGTGCCCCAGGGGATGAACTCCACGACCCGGTCGGGGCCGACCACCAGCAGCGGCAGCACGACCGCGCCCAGCAGCAGCGCCACCACGTACAGCAGGAAGGCGAGCATCCGGGTCTTGACGATGCCGCGCTGCCCGTCGAGCCCGTACATCACCGTGATCGTGTCGATGAAGACGTTGACCGCGCGCGAACCGGACCAGAGCGCGATCGCGAAACCGATCGAGATGACATCGGGCCGGGCCCCGGTGGTGACGTCCGCCAGGAGCGGTTTGGCGAAGTCGTTGACACCGCGCTCGGAGAGCACCGTGTGGGCGGCGCTGAGGATGTTGCGCTCGATGGAGGCGACCGTGGTGGTGCTGGTCCACTCGTCGACGTAACCGAGCAGGCCGATCAGCCCGAGGAGCAGCGGGGGCAGGGACAGCAGAGTGAAGAACGCCGCCTCGGCGGCGAGTCCCAGAATGCGGTACTCCATGCACGAGTTCACGGTGTCCTTCAGCAACTGCCAGGCCAGCTGCCGCTTGGACACGTTGCGATAGAGCACTCTGGCCCGGTGGAGCCGGCCCGGTGGCCGCTCGGGTGTTTCATTTGCTGCCTGCACGTCCTTACCGTATCGGCATGGCAGCCACCACCCACACAGTGTCCAACCAGGCCCCTCCCCTCCTCGGCTACGACGTCTTCGGCGCGGACCGGGTGCTCACCGAAGCCGTGGAGCGGCACCTCCCGGCGGCCGGGCTCGACGACGCCCGGAGCGGGCTCTCCGAGCTCGGCCGGTCCGCCGGATCCGCCCAGGCCGCGGAATGGGCGGTGCAGGCCGACGAGAATCCGCCGAGACTGCGGACCCATGACCGCTACGGGCACCGCGTCGACGAGGTGGAGTTCCACCCGGCCTGGCACCGGCTGCTCGGCCACGCCGTCACCGCGGGCCTCACCGATGCCTGGGACCGGCCCGGCGGGCATGTGCGCCGGGCCGCCGGCTTCCTGGTATGGACGCAGGCCGAGGCGGGTCACGGGTGCCCGCTGTCCATGACACATGCGGCGGTGCCCGCGCTGCGGACCGATCCGGCGGTGGCCGCCGAGTGGGAGCCGCTGCTGACCTCGCGCGTGTACGAGCAGGAGCTGCGGCCTGCCGCGCAGAAGGGCGGGGCGCTCCTCGGGATGGGCATGACCGAGAAGCAGGGCGGCACCGACGTGCGGTCCAACACCACGCGCGCCGAGCCCCTGGCCGGGGAGGGGGAGTACCTGCTCACCGGGCACAAGTGGTTCTGCTCGGCGCCGATGTCCGACGGCTTCCTGGTGCTGGCGCAGGCTCCCGGCGGGCTGACGTGCTTCCTGCTGCCCCGGGTGCTGCCGGACGGCACGCGCAACGTGTTCGCGATCCAGCGGCTCAAGGACAAGCTGGGCAACCGGTCCAACGCCTCGGCGGAGGTCGAGTTCGACGGTACCTGGGCACGCCGGATCGGTGAGGAGGGGCGCGGGGTGCGCACCATCATCGGCATGGTGGCGGCGACCCGGCTGGACTGTGTGACCGGCTCGGCGGCGCTGATGCGGCAGGCGGTGGCGCAGGCGGTCCACCACGCCACGTACCGCCGCGCCTTCGGCGGGGTGCTGGTCGACAAGCCGCTGATGCGCAACGTGCTGGCCGATCTGGCGCTGGAGTCGGAGGCCGCGACGGTCCTGGCGATGCGGCTCGCGGCCGCGTACGACACCGGGACCGAGGCCGAGTCGGCGTTCCTGCGCATCGCGGTGCCCACGGCGAAGTACTGGGTGACGAAGCGGTGCACCCCGCTGGTGGCCGAGGCGCTGGAATGCCTGGGCGGCAACGGTTACGTGGAGGAGTCGGGCATGCCCCGGCTGCTGCGCGAGGCGCCGCTCAACTCGATCTGGGAGGGCTCGGGCAACGTGCAGGCGCTGGACGTGCTGCGCGCCCTGCGGCGCGAGCCGCCGGCGCTGAACGCCTTCCTCCAGGAGGTCGGGCGGGCGCGCGGCGGCGACCACCGGCTCGACGGGGCGATCAAGGACCTGCTGACGGAGCTCGCCGATCTGCAGGGGATCGAGGCGCGCGCCCGGCGGCTGGTGGAGCGGATGGCGTTGGTGCTGCAGGGGTCGCTGCTGGTGCGCTGGGCTCCGCCGGAGGTCGCCGACGCGTTCTGCGCGTCACGCCTGGGCGGGGACCGGGGCTCGGCCTTCGGGACGCTGCCGCACACCCTGGACCTGGCGTCGGTGGTGGAACGGGCCCGGCCGGTGGAGCGCTGAGGGGGGCGGAGCCAGCAACGGGGGGTGGTGCTGCGCCGACACGGCACCACCCCCCATGCTGTACTCACCGGACTCCGGGGCCGAAGCCCCGCCGTGCGGTGTACCGCCACTCTTGTACCGTCGCAGGGCCCTCGCCAGAGTTGCAGAGGGTTGCAACCATTGTGTGGAGTTGCGACACCGGGGCCGCCGAGGCGGCAGGATGGACGCCGTGGCCCTTGGCACGGTCCGGGGGCCGGTACCTAGGGGGAACCGACGTGGAGACAGGTCCTGTCGACATGACGCGGCCGGCCGCGCAGGAGACCGACCGGCCCACGCGCCTGCTGCACCGCGCGCGGGAGGCGCGGCTCGCGGGGCAGAGGATGCCGGTCCGGCCGCGGGCCGAGATCGGGGCCTCGTGGGACCGGGTGCTGCGCAGCGGCATCGATCCTGAGCAGTCCACCCAGAGCGTCCTGCTGGAGCTGGAGGAGGTCGAGCACCGGCGCCGGAGTTCCACGCTGGGCGAGGTGATGCCGCTGCTGAGCGACGGGCTGGTCAGCATCGCGGACGCCTCGCAGCAGATCATGGTCGTCACCGATGTGGAGGGCCGGGTGCTGTGGCGCGAGGGCAACACGGGGGTGCTGCGCCGGGCCGACGACATCTGCCTGGCGGAGGGCGCCGCCTGGTCGGAGGAGATCACCGGCACCAACGCGATCGGGACCGCGCTCGCCTCGCGCGCCCCGGTGCAGGTCCACTCCGCGGAGCACTTCGTCCGCAGTCTGCACGGGTGGACGTGCGCGGCTGCCCCGGTGCGCGACCCCCGGGACGGGCGGCTGATGGGGATCGTCGACATCAGCGGTCCGGCGAGCACCTTCCACCCCACGACGCTCGCCCTGGTCGGTTCGGTGGCCCGGCTGGCGGAGCACGAGATCAGGTCCCGCCATCTCCAGTCGATCGACCGGCTGCGCTCGGTGGCGGCTCCGATACTGTGCCGGCTGGGGGGCCGGGCGCTGGCGGTGGACGGCAACGGCTGGCTGGCGGCGGTCACCGGGATGCCGCCGGTGGACCGGCTGCCGCTGCCGAAGTCCGTGCAGCCGGGCCGGGTGTGGCTGCCCTCGCTCGGGATGTGCCGGGTCGAGCCGCTGCCGGGCGGCTGGCTGGTGCAGGTGGCGGACGGCGCGATGGACAGCCCGCCGCGCCGGGTCGTGCTGGATCTGCGCCTGCCGCGTGCCCTGGCGGTGAACGTGGTGAGCCCGGTGGGCACGTGGACGCAGCGGCTGTCCCCGCGCCACGCCGAGCTGCTGTACGCGCTGGCCGCGCGCCCCGAGGGGCGTACGGCGTCCGAGCTGGCGGAGGACCTCTTCGGCGATCCGACCAGGACGGTGACGGTCCGGGCCGAGATCTCGCGGCTGCGGCGCCACCTCGCGGAGGTGCTGGCGCACCGCCCGTACCGCTTCGGGGAGGGGGTCGAGGTGGAGGTGATCCATCCGGAGCACCCGGCCGATCTGCTGCCGCGGTCGAAGGCGCCGGTCGTGGTGGCGGCGCGCGACGCCTCGTGAACACGGTTCTCGCAGGTCCGTGGTGCTCCCGCGCGGGTACCGCCTTGGGCCGGGGCGGCGCGGCATGGTTGTCTGCAGTCATGAGCAACCCCGAACGTCCCGCCGGCCCCGCCCTCGCCGAGGTGACCGTCTGGTCCCTGGAGCAGACCTCCCCCGACGACCTCCAGCCCTCGGCCGTGCCGGGGCCGGACGTGAGGATCGTCCGGTCCGAGGTGCCGCTGCCCGAGTTCAGCCGGTTCCTCTACACGGCGGTGGGCGGCGACATCCAGTGGACGGACCGGCTGTCGATGACGTACGCGCAATGGCAGGACGTGCTGGACCGTCCCGGCGCGGAGACCTGGGTGGCGTACGTGAACGGGACACCGGCCGGTTACGTGGAGCTGGACCCGCAGGACGACGGCGTGGTCGAGATCATGTACTTCGGCCTTCTCCCGGCCTTCCGGGGCCGCCGGATCGGCGGGCATCTGCTCTCGTACGGGGTCGCGCGCGCCTGGGACCTCGCCCAGCGGTGGCCGGAGCGGCCGGCGACGAAGCGGGTGTGGGTGCACACCTGCTCCAAGGACGGGCCGCACGCCATGGGCAATTACCTGCGCCGCGGCTTCCGGCTGTTCGACACCAGGACGGAGCTGGAGCCCGAGGTCGCGAGCCCGGGTCCGTGGCCGGAGTCCGGCCGGACGCTCCCGTAGGGAACACCCGTAAGAAATGCACATGGTTGTCCGGTTTTCCGGTTGCCAGGTGCCCGTCACCTGCGTGACGGGCGCCACACAGTCTCACCTGCCGGGACAGTCCCGTCCACATCATGGATAGTGGTGGACTGCTCCGAGACCCGCGTGACACGCTTCCGTCATGTCTGGAACTGGAATTGCCTTGGTGAGTCGACGCCACGTCGACCTCGGCCGCATGTCCAGCGCCATCTGTCCGGCGAGCTGAGAGCCCCAGCGCCGCCGCGATCCACCTTTCTCCGCAAGCCCTGCGCACCGCCGCGCCTCACGCGAGTGTGCAGTTCAGAGCCGCCCTCCTGCAGTCCCGAAGGACGTACCGTCATGGCCGCTACCCCGGAACAGCCCGCGCCCGCCGCGCCCCGCCGCAAGGCCGGGCGCCACCGCGGCGAAGGCCAGTGGGCCCTGGGGCACTACACCCCGCTGAACGGCAATGAGCAGTTCAAGAAGGACGACGACAGTCTCAACGTGCGGACACGCATTGAGACGATCTACTCCAAGCGCGGGTTCGACTCGATCGACCCCAACGACCTTCGCGGACGCATGCGCTGGTGGGGCCTGTACACACAGCGGCGGGCCGGTATCGACGGCGGCAAGACGGCGGTCCTGGAGCCCGAGGAGCTCGAGGACAAGTACTTCATGATGCGGGTCCGCATCGACGGCGGCAGGCTGACCACCACGCAGCTGCGCGTCATCGGCGAGATCTCCGAGGAGTACGCCCGCGGCAGTGCGGACATCACCGACCGGCAGAACGTCCAGATGCACTGGATCCGCATCGAGGACGTCCCGGCGATCTGGGAGAAGCTGGAGGCCGTGGGGCTCTCCACGACCGAGGCGTGCGGCGACTGCCCCCGTACGATGATCGGCTCCCCGGTGGCGGGCATCGCCGCCGACGAGATCATCGACGGCACCCCGGCGCTGGACGAGATCCACGAGCGCTACATCGGCAGCCCGGAGTTCTCCAACCTGCCGCGGAAGTTCAAGACCGCCATCTCCGGCTCCCCCGTGCAGGACGTGGTGCACGAGATCAACGACATCGCGTTCGTCGGTGTCGAGCACCCCGAGCACGGCCCCGGCTTCGACCTCTGGGTCGGCGGCGGCCTCTCCACCAACCCGCGGCTGGCCGAACGCCTGGGCGCCTGGGTGCCGTTGGACGAGGTCGCCGACGTGTGGGCCGGTGTCGTGGGGATCTTCCGCGACTACGGCTACCGCCGCCTCCGCAACCGCGCCCGGCTGAAGTTCCTGGTGGCCGACTGGGGCGTCGCGAAGTTCCGTCAGGTGCTGGAGGACGAGTACCTCAAGCGCCCGCTGCTGGACGGACCCGCGCCCGCGGAGCCCAGCAGCCGCTGGCGCGACCACATCGGCGTCCACGCGCAGCAGGACGGCCGGTTCTACGTGGGGTTCGCACCCCGGGTCGGACGGGTCGACGGTTCCACCCTCGCCAAGATCGCCGACCTCGCGCAGGAGCACGGCTCCGGCCGGGTGCGGACCACCGTCGAACAGAAGATGATCATCCTCGACGTGGAACAGGACCGGGTCGAGTCCCTGTCCGCCGGCCTGGAGGCGCTCGGCTTCCAGGTGAAGCCGTCCACGTTCCGGCGGGGCACGATGGCCTGCACCGGCATCGAGTACTGCAAGCTGGCGATCGTCGAGACCAAGGCGCGCGGCGCCGCCCTCATCGACGAACTGGAGCGCCGCCTCCCGGAGTTCGACGAGCCGCTCACCATCAACATCAACGGCTGCCCCAACGCCTGCGCCCGCATCCAAACCGCGGACATCGGCCTCAAGGGCCAGCTCATGCTGGACGACGAGGGCAACCAGGTGGAGGGCTACCAGGTGCACCTGGGCGGCGCGCTCGGCCTGGAGGCCGGCTTCGGCCGCAAGGTCCGCGGCCTGAAGGTCACTTCGGCCGAACTGCCCGACTATGTCGAGCGGGTGCTCGGGAACTTCCAGAAGGAGCGCGAGGCCGACGAGCGCTTCGCGACCTGGGCGGCCCGGGCCAGTGCGGAGTCGCTGTCATGAGCGAGCGCGCGGCACCGTTCCACTGCCCCTACTGCGGCGACGAGGACCTGCGTCCGCACGAGACGGGGCACGGGGCCTGGGAATGCGGCTCCTGCAACCGGGCGTTCCAGCTGAAGTTCCTGGGCCTGCTGGCCCGGGGACTGGAGCGCAACAACGGTGAAGAGGACGGGATATGACGGACACTCTGCAAGCCGGAGAGCTTTCCGCGGCCGAGCTCAAGGACCTGGCCGAGCGCGCGGGCGCGGAGCTGGAGGACGCCTCCGCGCTGGAGATCCTGCAGTGGGCGACCCGGACCTTCGGCGCGCGGTTCTGCGTGACGTCGTCGATGGAGGACGCGGTCGTCGCCCACCTCGCCTCCCGGGCGCTGCCCGGGGTGGACGTCGTCTTCCTCGACACGGGCTACCACTTCCCCGAGACGATCGGCACGCGTGACGCGGTGGAGGCGGTGATGGACGTCAACGTCATCACGCTGACCCCGCGCCGGACCGTGGCCGAGCAGGACGCCGAGTACGGGGCGAAGCTGCACGACCGCGACCCGGACCTCTGCTGCAAGCTGCGCAAGGTCAAGCCCCTGGAAGAGGGCCTGACCGCCTACACGGCCTGGGCCACCGGGCTGCGCCGCGACGAGTCCCCCACCCGGGCGAACACCCCGGTGGTCGGCTGGGACGAGAAGCGGCAGAAGGTCAAGGTCTCGCCGATCGCCCGCTGGACCCAGGACGACGTCGACGCGTACGTCGCCGAGCACGGGGTGCTCACCAACCCGCTGCTGATGGACGGTTACGCCTCCGTGGGCTGCGCCCCCTGCACCCGGCGGGTGCTGGAGGGCGAGGACGCACGGGCCGGCCGCTGGGCCGGGCGCGGCAAGACCGAATGCGGGCTGCACGACTGATGACGACTGATCAGGAGACTTCGATGAGCGTGACGGAGACGGGAGCCACCGTCTGGCTGACCGGTCTGCCGAGCGCGGGCAAGACCACCCTCGCCTACGAACTCGCCGGCCGGCTGCGCGGCGAGGGCCACCGGGTGGAGGTGCTCGACGGCGACGAGATCCGCGAGTTCCTCTCCGCCGGCCTCGGCTTCTCCCGCGAGGACCGGCACACCAACGTCCAGCGGATCGGCTTCGTCGCCGAACTCCTGGCGGCCAACGGCGTGAAGGTGCTCGTCCCGGTCATCGCCCCGTACGCGGACAGCCGGGACGCGGTCCGCAAGCGGCACCAGGCCGAAGGCACCGCCTACCTGGAGGTGCACGTCGCCACTCCGGTCGAGGTGTGCTCGGAACGCGATGTGAAGGGGCTCTACGCCAAGCAGGCGGCGGGCGAGATCAGCGGGCTCACCGGGGTGGACGACCCCTACGAGGCGCCCGAGTCGCCCGATCTGCGGATCGAGTCGCACCAGCAGACCGTGCAGGAGTCCGCGGCGGAGCTGTACGCGCTGCTGAGCGAGAGGGGTGCAGCGTGACGACCGTCGCGACTGTGTCGGAAGGCACCGCCAATCCGTACGCACTCAGCCACCTGGACTCCCTGGAGTCCGAGGCGGTGCACATCTTCCGCGAGGTGGCGGGCGAGTTCGAGCGGCCGGTCATCCTGTTCTCCGGCGGCAAGGACTCGATCCTGATGCTGCACCTGGCGCTCAAGGCGTTCGCGCCCGCACCGGTGCCGTTCACCCTGCTGCACGTGGACACCGGGCACAACTTCCCCGAGGTGCTGGAGTACCGCGACCGCACGGTCGCCGAGCACGGACTGCGGCTGCACGTCGCCTCCGTCCAGGAGTACATCGACGCCGGGAAGCTCCGCGAGCGCCCCGACGGCACCCGCAACCCGCTGCAGACCGTGCCGCTGACCGAGGCGATCCAGCGGCTTCGCTTCGACGCGGTGTTCGGCGGCGGCCGACGGGACGAGGAGAAGGCGCGCGCCAAGGAGCGGGTCTTCTCGCTGCGCGACGAGTTCTCCCAGTGGGACCCGCGCCGCCAGCGCCCCGAACTGTGGCAGCTCTACAACGGCCGGCACGCCGCGGGTGAGCACGTCCGGGTCTTCCCGATCTCCAACTGGACCGAGCTGGACGTGTGGCAGTACATCGCCCGCGAGGGCATCGAACTCCCGCAGATCTACTTCGCCCATGAGCGCGAGGTCTTCAACCGTTCCGGCATGTGGCTGACCGCGGGCGACTGGGGCGGCCCCAAGGAGCACGAGAAGGTCGAGACCCGGCAGGTGCGTTACCGCACCGTCGGTGACATGTCCTGCACCGGTGCCGTCGACTCCGACGCCACCACCCTGGACGCCGTGATCACCGAGATCGCCGCCTCCCGGCTCACCGAGCGGGGCGCGACCCGCGCCGACGACAAGATGTCCGAGGCCGCGATGGAAGACCGCAAGCGCGAGGGGTACTTCTAACATGACCACACCCACCCAGCTGGCCGAGCAGCTGTCGACCACCACCCTGCTGCGGTTCGCCACCGCGGGGTCGGTGGACGACGGCAAGTCCACCCTCGTGGGCCGGCTCCTGCACGACTCCAAGTCGGTCCTCACCGACCAGCTGGAGGCCGTCGAGCACGCCTCACGCAACCGTGGCCAGGAGACGCCGGACCTGGCGCTGCTGACCGACGGGCTGCGGGCCGAGCGCGAGCAGGGCATCACCATCGATGTCGCCTACCGCTACTTCGCCACCCCCCGGCGCCGGTTCATCCTCGCCGACACCCCGGGCCACGTGCAGTACACCCGCAACATGGTCACGGGCGCCTCCACCGCCGAGCTGGCCGTCGTGCTGGTCGACGCGCGCAACGGGGTCGTCGAGCAGACCCGCCGGCACGCCGCCGTCGCCGCACTGCTGCGCGTCCCGCACGTCGTCCTGGCCGTCAACAAGATGGACCTGGTCGACTACGCGGAGCCGGTGTTCGCCGCCATCGCCGAGGAGTTCACGGCCTACGCGGCCTCCCTCGGCGTGCCGGAGATCACCGCGATCCCGATCTCCGCCCTGGCCGGCGACAACGTCGTGGAGCCCTCCGCGCACATGGACTGGTACGGCGGCCCGACCGTCCTGGAGCACCTGGAGACGGTCCCGGTCAGCCACGACCTCACCGCCTGCCACGCCCGTTTCCCCGTCCAGTACGTGATCCGGCCGCAGACGGCCGAGCACCCCGACTACCGGGGCTACGCAGGTCAGATCGCCGCCGGCGTGTTCCGCGTCGGCGAGCCCGTCACCGTCCTGCCCTCCGGCCGTACGTCGACGATCGCCGGGATCGATCTGCTCGGCGACAGCGTGGACATCGCCTGGGCCCCCCAGTCGGTCACGCTCCGCCTGGCCGACGACATCGACGTCTCGCGCGGCGACCTGATCGCGCCGGCCGACGACGCACCCGCCGTCACCCAGGACGTCGAGGCGACCGTCTGCCACGTCGCTGACCAGCCGCTCACCGTGGGCCAGCGGGTGCTGCTCAAGCACACGACCCGCACGGTCAAGGCGATCGTCAAGGACATCCCGTCCCGGCTGACCCTGGACGACCTCTCGCAGCACCCGGCCCCCGGCCGGCTCGTCGCCAACGACATCGGCCGCGTCGTCGTCCGCACCGCCGAGCCGCTCGCGCTCGACGCGTACGCCGACTCGCGCCGCACCGGCTCCTTCCTGCTGATCGACCCGGCCGACGGAACCACCCTCACCGCGGGCATGGCAGGCGCCTCCTTCGCCGCCGTCACGCAGGACGTCGCCGAGGCGGACGACGACGCGGAGTGGGACTTCTGATGAACCCCGACGTCTTCTCGACCTTCGCGAAGGAGGGCGGCCGTGTCGGCAGCGGCGCCCTCGGCAGCGGCCAGGGCGGGGTCGCGCGATGTGCGCGTTGACGTACGCGCACTGCCTGCGCGCCCGGCAACACCACCCGCACGGCCCGCTACGCCAGTTCAGACGAAGACCTGCCGACCTCCCGGCCGCGTCCCCGGACTTCCGGGGGACGTGAGCTCCGGGCCTCCGAGAGGAAGACCTCCCGTGTCTGCCCCCCGTATCACTCTTCGCCGCAGCATCGCCGCTGCCGCCGCCCTGCCGCTGCTCGCCGTGGTCCTCACCGCCTGCGGCTACGGCTCCGAGGCGAAGGACGACGACGCGAAGAAGGCGAACGTCGCCGCCGACGGAAAGAAGCTCTCCGCCGACACGGTGCGGATCGGTTACTTCCCGAACCTCACGCATGCCACGGCGCTCGTGGGCGACCAGAAGGGCCTGTTCCAGAAGGAGCTCGGCGGAACCCAGCTCAAGACCTCGACGTTCAACGCGGGTCCTTCCGAGATCGAGGCGCTGAACGCCGACTCGATCGACATCGGTTTCATCGGCCCCTCGCCGTCGATCAACGGTTACACCAAGTCCAAGGGCAAGAACCTGCGGATCATCGGTGGTTCCGCCTCCGGCGGGGTGAAGCTGGTCGTCAACCCGAAGAAGATCAAGACCCTGGACGACCTCAAGGGCAAGAAGATCGCCACCCCGCAGCTCGGCAACACCCAGGACGTGGCCTTCCTGAACTGGATCTCCGAGAAGGGCTGGAAGGTCGACGCCCAGAGCGGCAAGGGTGACGTCTCCGTCGTCCGCACGGACAACAAGGTGACCCCGGACGCCTACAAGTCGGGTTCCATCGACGGCGCCTGGGTCCCCGAACCGACCGCCTCCAAGCTGGTCGCCGAGGGGGCGAAGGAGCTGCTGAACGAGTCCACGCTGTGGCCCGACGACAAGTTCGTGATCACGAACATCATCGTGTCGCAGAAGTTCCTCGAGGAGCACCCCGACGTCGTCGAGGCGGTGCTGCGCGGCACGGTGACCACGAACGCGTGGATCAACGCCAACCCGGACGAGGCGAAGGCATCGGCGAACGCCGCGCTGAAGAAGCTCACCGGCAAGGCGCTGCCGGCCGAGATCATCGACCCGGCCTGGAAGTCGATCCAGATCACCGACGACCCGCTGGCCGCCACGCTCGACGCGCAGGCCGAGCACGCGGTGAAGGCCGGGCTGCTGGAGCAGCCCGACCTCGAGGGCATCTACGACCTGAAGCCGCTGAACAAGGTCCTGAAGGCCGCGGGCAAGCCCGAGGTCGCCGACGCCGGTCTCGGCGTCAAGTAACCAGCCGCTCGAAGACCCCAGGAGGTGACGACCATGGCGAACACCCTCACCAAGGCCGAGGACCGTGTTTCGGTCGGGCACGCCGCCCGTATCGCGCATGTCTCGAAGTCCTTCGCCGGACCCACGGGAGCGCAGCTGGTCCTGGACGACATCACGCTCGATGTCGCCCCGGGCGAGTTCGTCACCCTCCTGGGAGCCTCCGGGTGCGGAAAGTCGACGCTGCTCAATCTGGTGGCCGGTCTCGACCGCCCGACCGGGGGCTCCATCGAGACCCCCGGCGGGCGGCCGGCCCTGATGTTCCAGGAGCACGCCCTGTTCCCGTGGCTGTCCGCGGGCAAGAACATCGAACTGGCGCTGCGTCTGCGCGGCGTGCCGAAGTCGGAGCGCCGCACCGAGGCGGAGCGGCTGCTGGAGCTGGTGCGCCTGGGCGGGGCGTACGGCAAGCGGGTGCACGAGCTGTCGGGCGGCATGCGGCAGCGGGTCGCGATGGCTCGCGCGCTCGCCCAGGACAGTCAACTGCTGCTGATGGACGAGCCGTTCGCCGCGCTCGACGCCATCACCCGGGACGTACTGCACGACGAGCTGACCCGGATCTGGCGTGAGACGAACGTCTCGGTCCTCTTCGTCACGCACAACGTGCGCGAGGCGGTCCGGCTCGCCGAGCGCGTAGTGCTGCTGTCGTCCCGCCCGGGCCGGATCGCCCGGGAGTGGACGGTCGGCATCGAGCAGCCGCGCCGCATCGAGGACACCGCCGTGGCGGAACTGTCCGTCGAGATCACCGAACAACTGCGTGGGGAGATCCGCCGTCATGGCCAGCACTGAAATCACGTCGGGCACACCGGGGTCCGGCGGGAGCGGGCCGGACGCGGTGAAGCCGGACGACCTGGCCGGTCTGGAGGCCGGGCTGGACGCGCTGGACGCCGTGCACGTGCACCGCACCCCGGTGCGCGAGGTGCTGCTGCGCAAGGTCCTGCCGCCGCTGCTGGCGGTGGCCCTGGTCATCGCCGTCTGGCAACTGCTCGTCTGGGCGCAGGTGACCGAGGACTACAAGCTGCCCTCACCCTCCGCGGTCGGGGACAGCCTCGGCGACATGTGGCGGCAGGGAACCCTGCTGGAGGTGGTGTGGACCAGCGTCTCGCGCGGTCTGCTCGGCTTCCTGCTCTCGGTCGCCATCGGTACCCCGCTGGGTCTGCTGGTGGCCCGGGTGAAGTTCATCCGTGCCGCGATCGGCCCGATCCTGTCCGGGCTGCAGTCCCTGCCGTCGGTGGCCTGGGTGGCACCGGCCGTGATCTGGCTCGGCCTGAACGACTCGATGATGTACGCGGTCATCCTGCTGGGCGCGGTGCCGTCGATCGCCAACGGTCTGGTGTCCGGCGTGGACCAGGTGCCGCCACTCTTCCTCCGGGCGGGCCGGACCCTGGGAGCGACCGGCCTGCGGGGCACCTGGTTCATCGTCATGCCGGCCGCCCTGCCGGGCTACCTGGCCGGTCTGAAGCAGGGCTGGGCGTTCTCCTGGCGCTCGTTGATGGCCGCCGAAATCATCGCCTCGTCTCCTGAACTCGGCCTGGGGCTGGGCCAGTTGCTGGAGAACGGGCGTAACAACGCGGACATGCCGGGGATCTTCCTCGCCATCATCCTGATCCTGTTCGTCGGCATCGCCATCGATCTGCTCATCTTCAGTCCGCTGGAGCGGTGGGTGCTGCGCAGCCGCGGTCTCCTCGTCAAGAACTGAGCCACGTCATGACAGCTCCGGTCCTCCTCGTCATCGCCCACGGCAGCCGCGATCCGCGGCACGCGGCGACCGTGCACGCGCTCACCGCGCGGGCGGGTGCGCTGCGGCCGGGACTGCGGGTGGAGACGGGGTTCCTGGACTTCAACGCACCGTCGGTGCCGCGGGTCCTGGAACGGCTGGACGCCGAGGGCGCGGGTGAGGTGGTGGCGCTTCCGCTGCTGCTCACCCGGGCGTTCCACGCCAAGTCGGACATCCCGGCGGTCCTGCGCGAGGCGCGCGCCCGGCTGCCGCGGCTGCGGGTGCGGCAGGCCGAGGTGCTCGGCCCCTCGCCCCTGCTGAACTCCGCCCTGGAGCGGCGGCTGCACGAGGCCGGGGTCCGCCCCGGCGACCGACGCTCGACCGGGCTCGTCCTGGCCTCGGCGGGCTCCACAGACCCGGAGGCGATCGCAGTGATCGCTGAAATCGCGCGGGAGCTGCGGCACACCGGTTGGTGTTCCGTGCGGCCTGCGTTCGCCTCCGCATCCCATCCCCGTACCGAGGACGCGGTACGGGCCCTGCGGGCCGACGGTGTGCGGCGGGTGGCGGTCGCCCCGTACGTGATCGCGCCCGGCCGCCTCCCGGACCGCATCGCGGCGGGGGCGGCCGAGGCCGGCGCGGATGTGCTCGCCGGTGTGCTGGGCCCGTCGCCGGAGCTGGCGCGGCTGCTGCTGGACCGGTACGACGAGGCCTGCGCCCCGGCGGCCAGGACCGCCGGCGCGGTCAGCGCGTAGGGCCTCCCGCCCGCATCGCGCCGGGCTCCGCTCAGCCCATGTCCAGGCCGCCCGTGCGGGTCCGCTTGAGTTCGAAGAAGTCCTCATGGCCCGCGAGCACCCGGAAGCTGTCGAACAGCCGCGCCGCCTCCTCGCCGCGCGGCACCGCACGCAGCACGGGGCCGAACCACACGGTTCCGTCCACGTGCAGGGTGGGTGTGCCCACGTATCCGTCCGCCTCCGGGTCCTTGCCTGCGTCGTGGCTGCGCCGCACCGCCTCGTCGTACGCCGGGTCGTGCGCGGCCGCGGCCAGGTCGGCGGGCAGGCCGAGCTCGGCGAGGGACTGGACGATCACCTCGTCGAAGTCGTCGTTCTTCTGCTGGTGGATCCGGGTGCCGTAGGCCGTGTACAGGTCGCGCAGCACGCCCTCGCCGCGCAGTCCGGCCGCGGCGGCGGCGACGCGCACCGGACCGAGCGACTTGTCGACCAGCGTGCGGTACCAGTCGGGCAGTTCGTTGCCGGTGTTGTGCAGGTAGAGGCTCATCACATGGAAGCGGAGTTCGATGTCGCGCCGCTGCTCCACCTCCAGCATCCAGCGGGAGGTGATCCAGGCGAACGGGCAGGCGGGGTCGAAGTAGAAGTCGACAACGGCCGTGCCGGGGCTGCGGTGAGTGGTCATGACCGGAGCCTAGCCAGCCGGTGGCGCACTCCCACGGGCCATTCAGCACCCGTGGGAGTGGGCCATTCTCAGGCGGCGGTCCACTGCGGATCGCGGCCGCTCAGGGCCACGGCCCGGGTGAAGGCGTCGGCCTCCGCGCCGACGGCGACCTCCTCGGCGAAGCCTTCGTACTGCCGGTAGAGCGCGGCGGTCTTCTCGACGATCCCCAGGACATGGGCGGCGGCCCCGTCGGAGAGGCGGAACTCCTGGCCGGTGGCCCGGGCCACGTCCCAGCCGTGCAGGGCCGTCTCCTCGATGAGCATCGCCGCGGTGTCCGCGGCCGGGGAGGCCGACGCCCCGTCGCCGATCGTGCCCTCCCAGACCGCCGGGTCGGACCAGGCGGCGACGGCACGGTCCAGCTGGGCCGCGTACTGCTCGGCCCAGTCGGCGTCCGCGGTGAAGTCGCGGGTGGTGAGCTCCTGCGGGATCTCCGTCCGCAGGGCGCGGTGCTCCATGCCGTGCGAGGTGTAGAGCACCCAGTGGTTGACGAGCCCCCGGACGTCCCAGCCCGCGCAGGGAGTGACGGGGATGTCGAGCTGTTCGGCGCGGACGGCGCGGGCCACACGGGCCGCCTCGGCAGCGCATTCGGTCATATGGGCGTGCTCGGTCTTCATGGGCAGCACTCTATGAACGGCCACGCCCCCCGGTCTTGAACAAAGGCGACAGGCACGGGCCGGAGGGAGCTGCGGACGCCCGGCTAGTGTTCATCCGTGTCCGCTTCACTCTCCTCCCCCGACGTCTCCTTCCTCATCGGCGGCGAGCTGCCCGTCCGCCGGCTCGGCTACGGCACCGCCCAGCTGACCGGCCCCGGGTACTGGGGTCCGCGCGGGGACCGGCAGGAGGCGCTGGCCGTGCTCCGGTCGGCGGTCGATCAGGGCGTCACCCTGATCGACACCGCCGACAACTACGGCCCGGGGGTGGCCGAGGAGCTGGTGGCCGGCGCCCTGCATCCGTATCGCGACGACCTCGTGATCGCGACCAAGGGCGGAGTCGTCCGCACCAGTGACAGCGCCTGGCACATCGCGGGGCGGCCCGAGGGACTGCGCGCGATGTGCGAGGCCAGTCTGCGCAGGCTGCGCACCGACCGGATCGACCTCTACCAGTTGCACCGGCTGGACCCGGGGGTGCCGATGGCCGACCAGCTGGGCGCCCTGGACGCGCTGCGGCAGGAAGGCAAGATCCGGTACATCGGTCTGGACACCCTCACCGCCGACCAGCTGGAGCAGGCGCTCTCCCTGACCGAGATCGCCTCGGTGCAGAACCGCTTCAACCTCCTCGACCGCGGCTCGGACGCGGTGCTGAAGGTGTGCGAAACCCACGGCCTGGCGTTCCTCCCCTGGTTCCCGCTGGCCAACGGCGCACTGACCGGCGACGCGGCCGCGGCACTCGACGCGGTCGCGGAACGCCACGGCGCCACCCGCGGGCAGACCGCCCTCGCCTGGCTGCTGCACCGCTCCCCCGTGCTCTGCCCGACCCCGGGCACCGGTTCGGCCGCCCACCTTTCGGAGAACCTGGGGGCGCGGGAGATCCGGCTGACCACCGAGGACATGAGCCGCCTGGAGGCGCTCGCACCCGCACGAAGGAGTCCCCGCACGTGACCACGACCGCCCCCGTCAAGGCCGTCCCGCTCGCCCGGATGCCGGTGATCCGGGCCGACGGCGTCTGCTTCGTACGGGACGGCGACGTCCTGCTCGACTCCGTCTCGCTGACCGTGCGCGGCGGGGAGCACTGGGCCCTGCTCGGTGCCAACGGTGCGGGCAAGAGCACCCTGCTCGGGCTGCTCGGAGCGGTCAGCCATCCCACCCGGGGGTCGGTGGAGGTGCTGGGGCGCGCCCTCGGCCGGGTCGATCTGCGGGAGCTGCGGTCTCTGCTGGGGCACGTCAATCCGCGTCACCCGTTGCGTTCCCCGCTGACCGTGAGCGAGGTGGTGCTGACCGGTCTGACCAACTCGGTCGAGCCGTTGCCGCGCTGGTCGCCCGGGGCCGAGCAGCGGGAGCGGGCCGAGCGGCTGCTGACGATGCTGGGCATGGGCGGCAGGACGCGGTCGCGCTGGCCGGCCCTCTCGCAGGGTGAGCGCGGTCGTACGCTCATCGCCCGCGCGCTGATGCCGCAGCCGCGGCTGCTGCTGCTCGACGAACCGGCCACCGGGCTGGACCTGGCCGCGCGGGAGCAGTTGCTGGACAGTCTCGACGCGTTGCGCGAGGAGCATCCGGAGCTGGCGACGGTCCTGGTCACGCACCATCTGGAGGAGCTTCCGGCCTCCACCACGCATGCGATGCTGCTGCGCGGCGGGCGGTGCACGGCCTCGGGTCCGGCCGACGAGGTGCTGACCACCGCTCAGGTCAGTGACTGCTTCGGCCATCCGGTACGGATCGAGCGCACGGACGGACGGTGGACGGCGCGGGCCCAGCGGGCCGCCCGTCGCTGACGGCGCCCGGGTCCTTCGTCCGCATCAGGTGACGAAGGGGGTGGCCTGGTGGTAGTAGAGCAGCCACCCCGCCTCGGTGAGCCGCCACAGTGAACTGCGGTGGGCGCGCTGCCCCTTGGCCTCGGTGTCGAAGGTGACGTGGACGAGCTCGTCGGCGAGCTGGACCGCGCGCATCCGTGAGGCCGTGAGCTGCCCGGCCCGTGGAGCCTCGTCGGAGACCAGCGACGTGATGACCATCTGGCGGTCCCAGCGTCGGCCGGTGGTGTCGACCTCGTGGAAGTCGGGGTGCAGGACCTGGACGAGGAGCTCGGTGGAGGCCCGGACCAGCGGGTCCAGGAGGCGCAGTTCGCCCTCGACGGCGGCGGCCACGCCCGGGGTCGGTGCGCTCATGCGCGGCCTCCGGCCGTCCACGCGGATCTGGAGTGCGGCGCGCGGGGCCCGGCCGCGGCGGGCCTCCGGTGACCGCTCCCGCCCGCATGGGGCGACGGCACCGCGTACATCATCATGGGCACACCATAGGACGGTCTTCCCGAGCCGTGCGGCCGCCGCGCCCCGTGGGGGTGGGCGCGGTGGCCGGCCGGGTCCTACTCCACCACCTTCAGCAGCTTGTTCACCGTTCCCTCGGTGGCGTTGGTGATGGCGTCCGGGGTGGCTCCCCCGGTCAGCGCCGTGGCGACCTGCGCCGGGGTGGCGTCCGGGTGCCCTGCCAGATAGACGGCGGCGGCTCCGACGACGTGCGGGGTGGCCATCGACGTGCCCGAGATGGTGTGGGAGGCGTCGTCGCTGTCGTTCCACGACGAGGTGATGTCGGAGCCCGGGGCGTAGATGTCCACGACCGGGCCGTAGTTGGAGAAGGACGACTGTTCGTCGTCCACCGTGGACGAGGCGACCGTGATCGCCTCGGGGACGCGGGAGGGGGAACCCTCGCCCGCGTCGCTCGACTCGTTGCCCGCGGCCACGGCGAAGGTGACTCCGGAGGCGATGGCCTTCTTGACGGCCGCGTCGAGCGCCTCGTCCGCGCCGCCGCCGAGGCTCATGTTGGCGACGGACGGGCCCTGGTGGTTCTCGGTGACCCAGTCGATGCCGGCGACGACCTGCTCGGTGGTGCCCGAGCCGGAGTCGTCGAGGACGCGGACGGCGACGATCTTGGCCTTCTTGGCGACGCCGTACGTCGCACCGGCTATGGTGCCGGCGACGTGGGTGCCGTGGCCGTTGCCGTCGTCGGCGCTGTCATCGTCGTCCACGGCGTCGAAGCCGGAGCCGGCCCGGCCCCCGAACTCCTGGTGGGTGGTGCGCACGCCGGTGTCGATGACGTACGCGGTGACGCCCTCGCCCGCGCTGTCCGGGTAGCTGTACGCGTGGTCCCCGGCGGTCTCCGCCTGGTCGATGCGGTCCAGACCCCAGGACGGCGGGTCGTCCTGGGTGGTGCTGAGGTGGAACTTCTTGTTCTGGACGACCTTGGAGACGGCCGGGTCCGCGGCGAGGCGCTCGGCCTCGGCCCGGGAAAGTCCGTCGGCGGAGAAGCCGTTGAGGGCGGAGGAGTAGGTGCGCTTCAGCTCGCCGCCGTACTCCTCGGCGAGCTTCGCCTTGTCGGCCTTCCGGTCCAGCATCACGATGTAGCTGCCGGAGACGGCGGTCGCCGCGTCGGCGCCGTAGATCCGGCCCGTCGCGGGGCCGGGCGCCGCTCCGGCGAACGGACCGGCCATCAGGGTGACTCCGGCGGTGGCGGCCACCGTGGTGAGGGCGGCGGTCAGCCTGAACCGGCGCGCGTGCTTGTGCATGGCCATGAAGAGGGGTCTCCTCGTCATTCTTTGTGGGGGGATTGGCCCTCGGCCGGAAGATCTCCGGGGGCTGGCTCGAAACCCTCGCCGATTGACGCGCGCAGATCAAGACCTCCTGTGCGCCCGCGGTCTCCCCGGCAGGGTTTCGTCACAGGAAACCGCTCAGTGGTCCGCAGGTCCGCCACATCTTCCGCCCCCCGTAGTGGCGCTCGCCCCACCGGCCGCCCGCCGGACACACGACTCCGCCCTGCTCGTGGCACTCCCTCACGAGCAGGGCGGGGCGGAACGGTTCAGCGCCGGGTGACCCGCACCCCCGTCACCCCCATCAGCCCGGCGAGGGGCACGTCGGAGGCCGTCTGCGCGGGGTCCACCGTCAGACCACCGTCCCGCACCATGCCGAGCAGCATCTCGGCGAGCGGCATCACCATGTGCCGTCCCCAGCAGCGCTCGGACTCATGGCCGAAGGGCAGGTAACCGGGCTGACCGTCCGGGTCCAGGGTGTCCCAGCGCTCGGGCCGGAACACATCGGGGTCCTCCCAGAGCGCGGGGTCCCGGTGGCTCAGCAGCGGCAGGAGCAGGATGTCGTCGCCGGCGCCGATCCGGGGATCGAGCGCGGGGTATTCCGGGGACGCCCTGCGCAGGATGTTCCAGGAGGGCGGCAGCAGCCGCATGGCCTCGTAGAGGATGTTCCGGTTCGAGGTCGCGTCGTCGAACGGCGATCCGAGCCAGAGCGCGTTGGCGACCAGCGTCGAAACGGTGAAACAGACCGGGGCCGCCGCTCTGCGGTACAGGCCCATGGCGTAGCGGCGGTCCTGGTACCCCTTGGCCTCGGCGGTCAGGCCCGCGACGGCGGAGACGGGGGCGCCGGGGCGCAGCCGCCCGGGCAGGGCCGCTCCGGCGGCGATGACCGACCAGGTGAGTCGGGGCGTCAGTTCCAGGGCGCGGTCCATGAGGATGCGCAGCCGGTAGGGGTCTTCCCCGAGGATCAGATCGCGCAGGTACACGTGGCCCACGTGCGGCCATTCCCCGCGGAGGTCGGCGTCCTCGGGAACGGGCTTCTTCAGGGCCGTCCGTACGTCGCGGCCGATGGCCTGCATGACGGTGGCGGCCTCGGCACGGGGAATGGACCGCCCGTGGAGGGGTTTGAAGGTGGGCCGCTCATCCTCGGTGGCCGGCCTGGCGGCGAGGATGCGGTCGGTCAGAGCGGCCCCGGCGACACCGACGGTGCCGGGGTCCAGCCGGAAGGACTCCTCACCCCGGTGGCCCGTCAGGAGCGCCTGGAGTCTCGGCGCGAAGACGACGTCCCGGGCACGGCTGCCGGTACCGGATATCTGCATCGTGGTCTCCAAGAAGCGAGAGGCGCCCGTGCCCGGCGGGCCGAGGGGCCACGCCGGGCACGGACCTGACGGACGGACCGCGGCCGCCGGTCAGCTGGACTCGAAAGGCCTGTTCAGTACCAGAGGTACCAGGCGTACGCCTTCAGGCTCTTCTCCGGCGTCATCTTGTCCTTGAGCAGAAAAAGGAACTTCATAACAGCACCTCCATCTTTGACTCTGAATTTACTTTCAAGGGGCATGACTCGGCCGTTCTCGCGATACGGAATTCCCCTTCGACGGGAATTCCGCGCCGCTACTGACCGCCGACAGGAGTAGAGCCCAGGGCCATTGGCATTGTCAATGATCTCCTTTTCGGCCAAAAGCGCCTGCGCGTTCCGTTTCAGTCGGCGCCCGACGCACCGAAGAGAAACGGGCCGTTTCCCCCGGCCATACCCGTACACGCACGTCCCGACAAGATCATGAAGAAGCACATTCAAGCCGATGACTGTCTGAATCGCCGTTGTTCAGGAATGCGTTGCCCCAGCCCTGGAGGGCGTCCGACGGCCGGACCGCCGGCACCTCACCGCCGGAAAAATACGTACCGGTCGGTAAGGCGTGGGCGTACGGTGCGAAGTCATCGCTGATAACGGGCCAGGACCCGGTTGCCGTCCTCCACCAGACGCTTCCTCAGTTCTTCCGCGCCGATCGCACCGCTGTAGTACTCCTGGAGCGCGGGCGTGGCGACCTTGTCCTTCCATTCCGGGTAGCCGCGCACGGACTGGGCCGGTGCCGGGCGCAGAGCGGTCGCGAGGGCGGCACCGGTCGCCCAGCCCCGGTCGGCGGTGTGCAGCGAGGGGTCGGCCAGGGCGGCCGTACCGGTCGGCAGCATCCAGTCGCCCTTGGCCAGGCGCACCATGTTCGCGGGCCGCAGCAGGAAGTCGATGAACTCCACGGCCTCCTTCTTGTGCGGGCTGTCCTCGGCGACGGACAGCGTCTGCGGGCTCACCCCCTGGGCCAGGCCCTCGCTGCCGGCCGGGGCGGGCAGCACCGTCCACTCGAAGCCCTTGGGGGCCTGTTCGACCACCTGCTGGCGGTAGGAGAACCCGAGCGGCACCATGGCGTACTTCCCGCCGAAGAGACCGGGCAGCGTGTCGCCGCCGCCCATGCCGAGCGCGGTGCGGGCCGCGCTGTGGTCGGTGTTGACCTGATCGTGGACGGTGCCCGCGACCACGCGGTCGCCCTCCCCCATCCGGATGGTCACCTTGCCGTCGGCGCCGCGGTGGAAGAGCTGACCACCTGCCGAGAGCCCGAGGTTGAGGGTGACGGAGACCGGCTCCTTGAGCGGCCAGGCGATCCCGTAGCGGCCCTTGCCCGTCAGCGCCTTGGTGACCTGCCGGAACTCCGGCCAGCTCCAGGGTTTTTCCGGCGTCGGAACGCGGACCCCGGAGGCTTTGAGGATCTTGGTGTTGGCGATCAGGACCCGCGGTTCCTGGAGGAAGGGCACCCCGTAGACACCGCCGCCGAAGGTGGCGGTCTCCCAGCTCCGTGCGGGGATGTCGTCGGTCAGCCGGTCGGGGAGGAGCGTGCGCAGATCGGCGAGATAGCCGCCGTACGCGAAGTCCGCCAGGTCGTCGGAGGCGTCATGGATGACGTCCGGTGCCTCGCCCCCCTCGAAGGAGGTGAGGAGCTGGTCGTGGACGCTGTCCCAACTGCCCTGGACGTACTGGACCTCGACGTCGGGGTGGCTCGCGTTCCACTCCTTCACCAGCTGTTTGTTGATGTCGACGGACTCCTTCTGCCAGGCCAGCGACTGGAAGCGGATCCGGATCTTCCCGTCGCCGTCCCCGCCGCCCTGCCCTGAGCACCCCGTGAGCAGGAGGGCGAGTGCGGTGGCCGCCGCGGCTGCCGTGCGCATGAGCGCGCGCATCAGCTCTTCACCGCCCCGGCGAGCATGCCGCCCGTGATCCGCCGCTGGATGACGGCGAAGAGCACGAGCGAGGGGAGGGTGGCGAGGAACGCGGCGGCGGCGAGCGGTCCGAGGTCGCTCGCGCCCTCCGCACCGAGGAAGTGCGTCAGTACGACCGGCAAGGTCTGCTTCTCCGGGGTCTTGAGCAGGACGAGCGCGAAGAAGAACTCGTTCCAGGCGGTGATGAAGGCGAAGAGCGCGGTGGCGACGATCCCCGGGGCCAGCAGCGGGGCGGTGACGGAGACCAGCGTCCGCAGCCGGCCCGCCCCGTCGACCGCCGCCGCCTCCTCCAGTTCGGGCGGCACGGCCCGTACGTAGCCGACCAGCATCCACAGCGCGAAGGGCAGTGCCCACACCACGTACACCATGATCAGCCCCCACAGCGTGTTGATCAGGTGCAGGTGCTTGAGGACCAGGAAGAGCGGGATGATCAGCAGGACGAAGGGGAAGGCCTGGCTGACCACGACCCAGCCGGTGGCGGCCGTGGTGAGCCGTGAGCGCCGGCGGGCCATGACGTAGGCCATCGGGGTCGCGATGAGGACGGCGATGACACCGGCACTGAGCGCGGCGATCAGCGAGTTGGCGGCGGCCCGGAGCAACGGCTGCTCGTCGAAGGCCTGCCGGAAGTTGTCCAGCGTGGGGTGCTCGGGGATCCACGTCGGGTGCAGGGAGCCGAGCTCGGGCGCGGGTTTGAAGGCGGTGGAGATCAGCCACAGGAACGGGAAGGCCAGGAAGACCAGGTAGCAGAGCAGCGCGGCGTACTGTCCGGCGCGCACGGGTTTGCTGGTACGCGTACTCATCGGTCCTCGCCTCCCCTGAGCCGTCCGGCGAGGTACACGGCGAGGATCACGGAGATCACCGCGACCATCACACAGCCCATCGCCGCGGCGTAGCCGAACTGTCCGTACCGGAAGGCCTCTTCGTAGGCGAAGAGCATCGGCAGCCGGGTGCGGCCGCCGGGACCGCCGTTGGTCAGCACGTAGACCAGGGCGAAGGAGTTGAAGTTCCAGATGAAGTTGAGCGCGGTGATCGAGAGGGCGACGGGCCTGAGCGCGGGCCACGTGACGGTGCGGAACCGGCGCCAGGCGCCCGCCCCGTCCAGGGCGGCGGCCTCGTGGAGTTCGTGCGGGGTGTTCTGCAGACCAGCCAGCAGGGCCACCGTGGTCTGCGGCATGCCGGCCCAGACGCCGACGACGATCACCGCGGGCAGTGCGGTGGCGAGGCCGGTCAGCCAGTCGCGGCCGTCGCCGAGCCCCAGGTCGCGGATGGTCTCGTTGAGGATTCCGGCGTCCGGGCTGTAGACGAGGCGCCACATGATGCCGACGACGACCTCGGGCATCGCCCACGGGACGATGGCCAGGGCGCGGGCCAGCCAGCGCATCCGCAGGCGCTCGTTGAGCAGCAGGGCGAGGCCCAGGGCCAGCACGAACTGCGGGACGGTGACGCCGAGCGCCCAGACCAGACCGATCCGGAACGACTCCCAGAACAGGCCGTCGTGGAGCAGGTCCTGGAAGTTCAGCACCCCGACCCACTGGGTGGACCGGGTGCGGCCCGACTGGGCGTCGGTGAAGGCCAGCGTGATGCCGTAGAGCAGCGGTCCCACGCTCAGGACCAGGATCGGGATCAGGGCGGGCAGCACCAGGAACCAGGTTCCGGCGCTCCGGCCGGTCCGCCCGGACCGCTCGCCGCGCGGCTCGCCCGGCGGACCGTGGCGTCCGGACCGCACGGTTGCACTCGCCAATGTCATGGATGCGACCCCCTTGCGTCATTCGATCGGCTTTGGACCGTTCTGGCCGCTCAGGTGGCCTCCGCCATCGTGCTGACGGCCCGTCGGTTCGTCAAGGCAACCTGCACGGGTGCGAAAATCGGATGATGAACGAGATGCGAGCGCGCGAGGTGCTGACCGCCGCCGGACTGCCCGGCGGCGCGGAGCTGATCGCGCTGGGCGAGAACGCGGTGTTCGCCGTGGGCGACCTGGTCGTCAAGATCGGCCGGGACGCCGTGAGGCACCCGGAACTGCGGGAGCGGGCGGAGCGCGAGGTGGCCGTGGCGCGGTGGCTCGCCGCGTCCGGCGTCCGGGCCGTCCGGGCCGCCGAGCCCGGGGCGCGACTGGTCGAGGGCCACCCGGTGACGCTGTGGCACCGGCTGCCGGACGCGGTGCGGCCCGCCGAGCCGCGGGATCTGGGCCCGCTGCTCACCGCAGTGCACGCGCTGCCGGCCCCGGAGGGCCTCACGCTGCCCCGGCGGGAGCTGCTGGGCGGCGTCGAGCGGTGGCTGCGGCTGGCCGGCGAGGCGATCGACCCGGCCGACGCCGCGTATCTGCGTGAGCGCCGCGACGGCTTCGCGGTGGCGGCCGCCGGCCTGGTCCCCCACCTGCCGCCGGGCCCGATCCACGGCGACGCGCTCACACGCAACGTCCATGTCGGGCCCCACGGGCCGGTCCTGGTGGACCTGGAGACCTTCTCCACGGATCTGCGCGAGCACGACCTGGTGGTGCTGGCCCTGTCCCGCGACCGGTACGGTCTGGGGGCCGAGGCCTACGACGCGTTCACCGCCGCGTACGGGTGGGACGTACGGGAATGGGACGGCTGCGCGGTGCTGCGCGGGGCACGGGAGACGGCCAGCTGCGCGTGGGTGGCGCAGCACGCCCCGGACAACCCGAAGGCACTCGCCGAGTTCCGCCGCCGGGTGGCGTCGCTGCGGGACGGGGACGCGAAGGTGCGGTGGTACCCGTTCTGAGCGGTGCTCACCAGGCGCCGCGGAACGGCGTGTCCTCAAGCGCCGGACGGGCCTGACGGTGCGACCCGGGCCGGCTCCCGCACCGGCCAGCGGCCGTCGATGACCGCGTCCGCCGTGCCCTTGCGGCGCAGGAACTGCTGGAAGTCGGCGGCCCACTCCGCGTACCAGGCGATCTGCCGCTCGTGCAGCTCCGGCGCCGACAGTGCGGCAACCGAGGCGTGCCGCGCCGCTATCGCGTAGGCCACGCGCACCGCCGCCAGCGCGTCCGCCGCCGCGTCGTGCGCTCCTCCGTGGACCACGCCGTACTCGACGCAGACCGCTTCGAGGTTGCGCTTGCCCTTGCGATAGCGGTCGACGGACCGGTCGATCGTGTACGGGTCGATCACCGGCCCGATCCCCGCTCCGTCGAGCCGGTCGCTGAGCGAGGGCAGCCCGTGGCGGTGCAACTCGGCCGTCAGCAGCGTCAGGTCGAAGGCGGCGTTGTACGCGACCACCGGAACGCCCTGGCGCCAGTACCCGGTCAGGGTGTCGGCGATCTCGTCGGCCACCTCGCGCACCGGCCGGCCCTCCGCCGCCGCCCGCTCGCTGCTGATCCCGTGGATCGCCGAGGCCTGTGCCGGGATACGGATCCCCGGATCGGCCAGCCAGGTGTGCCGGCTGACCGGATCACCGTCCTGGCCGTCGGCTCGGACGACCGCGGCCGTCACGATCCGGGCCTCCAGCGGTTCCGTACCCGTCGTCTCCAGGTCGAAGCCGACCAGCGCGTGCCGGTGCCAGCTCATCCCGTACCTCCTTCGTGGTGCTCCCCCAGATGACGACCACCCTCGCACGGGGCACTGACAACGCCCCGTCGGGGGGACGTTCCCTCAGGAGACCGGCCGGGAGTCCGTCCACACGGATTCGAACTCCTCGCGGTACGTCTCGAACAGCCCGTGCTCGCTGTCCTGGCCGGCCCGGACGACCGCCCGCCCGCCGCCCCGCAGCACCAGCACCGGCGCCTCCATGCCCCGCGCCCGGCGCAGGTACGTCTGCACGACCCCCACGGCGTCGGCGCCGTCGCCGTCCACCAGGTAGGCGGTGAAGCGCGGTGTCTCGTCGAAGACATGGATCTCGAAGGCGCCCGGGTCGCGCAGCTTGGAGCGGACCCGGCGCATGTGCAGGATGTTCATCTCCACCGACCGGCTCAGCTCACCCTTCTTCAGGCCGAGCTCCCGTTCCCTGCGCTTGACCGCGCTGCTGGCCGGGTTGATGAAGAGCAGCCGGACCCGGCAGCCCGACTCGGCGAGCCGGATCAGCCGGCGGCCGGAGAAGTTCTGCACCAGCAGGTTGAGCCCTATCCCGATCGCGTCCAGCCGGCGCGCACCGCCGAAGAGGTCCTCGGCGGGCAGCTGGCGCTGGAGCCGCACCCGGTCGGGATGGACCGAGACCACGTCCGCGTACCGGTCGCCGACGAGCTCCTCCACGGCGTCGACCGGAAGCCGGTCGGCGGACGGGACGGCGGCGCCGCTCCCCAGGATCTCCAGCAGCCGGGCGGAGGCCCGCTCGGCCTGGGCGAGCACCGCCTCGTTGAGGGCGCGGTTGCGGGAGACCACGTTGCGGGCGACCTCCAGCTCGTCCAGCGCCAGCTCGACGTCGCGGCGGTCGTCGAAGTAGGGCTCGAAGCAGGGCCAGTGCTGGACCATCAGCTCACGCAGCTGCGGCAGCGTCAGGAAACTCAGGACGTTGTCGTCGGCCGGATCGAGCAGATAGCCCTTGCGCCGGGAGACCTCGCGCACGGCTACGGCGCGCTGCACCCACTCCTGCCCGGCGGGTCCCGCCGCGGCCACCACCCAGTCCTCGCCGTGGACCGGTTCGTAGATGGGCCGGAGCACCGCGGCGACGACGGCGCGCAGCCGCTGCTCGACGAGATTCAGCCAGATGTAGGCGCGCCCGGCCCGCTGGGCGCGCGTGCGCACCTCGCTCCAGGCGTCCGCGCCCCAGTCCAGTTCCGCACCGATCTCCAGGGGCTGCGCCAGCGAGACCGCCCCGGGCGGGACATCGGCCACGTCCCCCTCGTGACCCGTGTCACCTGGGGGCAGCTCGAACCCTCCCGAGCTCACCCGCGCACCGCCTTCCACTCCCCCACCAACGATCAAGGAAGGGTACTCCGCGAGCGGGAGCCGGTGCAGCCGGATGCGCAGGCTCCTTTCCCAACTCCTCACCGCCACAAGCCCCTTCCGGTCGGCGAGATCTGCCGGAGTGAGCGGATTCATAGTGATTGGGCACCCCGTCCCGCGCCCCGATCCGGGCAACCGGCCGGGTCGGTCATCGGATTCCGGTTCCGGGCGACACGGCGGGCCCGATGTTGACCGGCCCGGGCGGCGCCCCGGACCGGCCGGATCGTGGGGGTGGGAGAAGGAGCGGGCCGGTGCGTGCGGCCGCGGGAAGGATCGGGGCGTGGCGCACGGGGCCTTCCCCGCGCGAGCGAAGCCGGGAGTCCGGGAGCCCAGCCCCGCGACGCCGCCCCCCAATTGTCGGCCGGTCCTAGGTAAGGGCCGCTCTTTCGGGGAAGATCTGCCCCAGGGAGCCACATTCCCCAGACAACCGCATCAGAAGTGGAAGAGTCGAGTCTATGCAGGTCTGGCCGGGACAGGCGTACCCCCTCGGTGCCACGTACGACGGCGCCGGGACCAACTTCGCGGTCTTCTCGGAGGCCGCCCACCGAATCGAGTTGTGCCTGCTGCACGACGACGGTTCCGAGACGGCGGTGGAACTGAGAGAGACCGACGCCTTCGTCCGCCACGCCTATCTGCCCGGGGTGATGCCCGGTCAGCGGTACGGGTTCAGGGTGCACGGGCCGTACGAACCCCAGCGCGGCGCCCGCTGCAACTCCGCCAAGCTGCTCCTCGATCCGTACGCACGGGCGGTGGCCGGGCAGATCCAGTGGGGCGAGGCGGTGTACGGGTATCCGTTCGGCCGGCCCGACGCGCGCAACGACCTCGACTCGGCGCCGCACACCATGACCTCGGTCGTGGTCAACCCGTACTTCGACTGGGGCGACGACCGGCGGCCCCGTACGGACTACCACCGCACGGTGATCTACGAGGCCCATGTGAAGGGCCTGACGATGCTCCATCCGGGGCTGCCGAAGGAGCTGCGCGGTACGTACGCCGGGCTGGCCCATCCGGAGGTCATCGCCCATCTGACGGAGCTCGGCGTCACGGCCATCGAGCTGATGCCGGTGCACCAGTTCGTGCAGGACCACCGGCTGGCGGACGCGGGGCTGGCCAACTACTGGGGTTACAACACGATCGGATTCTTCGCCCCGCACAACGCCTACGCCTCCTGGGGCGACCGGGGCGAGCAGGTCCTGGAGTTCAAGCAGGCCGTGCGCGCCCTGCACCAGGCGGGCATCGAAGTGATCCTCGACGTGGTCTACAACCACACGGCGGAGGGCAACCACCTGGGGCCGACGCTCTCCTTCCGGGGGCTGGACAACGCCTCGTACTACCGGCTCGCCGACGACCAGCGCTACTACATGGACACCACGGGGACCGGAAACTCCCTCCTGATGCGCTCCCCGCACGTGCTCCAGCTGATCATGGACTCGCTGCGCTACTGGGTGACCGAGATGCACGTGGACGGCTTCCGCTTCGACCTGGCGGCCACGCTGGCCCGGCAGTTCCACGAGGTGGACCGGTTGTCGTCGTTCTTCGACCTCGTGCAGCAGGACCCGGTGGTCAGCCAGGTGAAGCTGATCGCCGAACCGTGGGACGTGGGCGAGGGCGGCTATCAGGTGGGGAACTTCCCGCCGCTGTGGACCGAGTGGAACGGGAAGTACCGGGACACGGTGCGGGACCTGTGGCGCGGCGAGCCCCGGACCCTGGCCGAGTTCGCCGGCCGGCTGACGGGCTCCTCCGACCTGTACCAGGACGACGGGCGGCGGCCGCTCGCGTCGATCAACTTCACCACCTGCCACGACGGATTCACCCTGCACGACCTCGTCTCGTACAACGACAAGCACAACGAGGCCAACGGCGAGGGCAACCGGGACGGCGAGAGTCACAACCGGTCCTGGAACTGCGGTGTGGAGGGCGAGACGGACCGGCCCGAGGTGCTGGAGCTGCGCGAGCGGCAGATGCGCAACTTCATCGCCACGCTGATGCTGTCCCAGGGCGTGCCGATGCTGAGTCACGGCGACGAGTTCGGCCGGACGCAGCGCGGAAACAACAACGGCTACTGCCAGGACAGCGAACTGTCGTGGGTGCACTGGCCGCTCCCGGCCGGCAAGGCGGCCGAGGACGACGACGGGGAGGAAGGCGGGCAGGACGGCGGGCAGGACGGCGACGGGCTCGGCAGCAGTCTGCTGGAGTTCACCCGGGCGATGGTGTGGCTGCGCCGCGACCACCCCGTCTTCCGGCGCCGGCGGTTCTTCCACGGGCGGCCCGTGGAAGGGACGCACGACGAGCTCTCGGACATCGCCTGGTTCACGCCCGAGGGCAAGGAGATGACCCAGCGGGACTGGCAGGCGGCGCACGCCAAGGCGCTGACGGTCTTCCTGAACGGGCACGCCATCTCGGAGCCCGGGCCGCGCGGGGAGCGGATCTCCGACGACTCGTTCCTGCTGATGTTCAACGCGAGCGCCGACACCCTGGAATTCGCCGTTCCGGTCAATCACGGGCGGCAGTGGCTGGCGGTCGTCGACACGGCCCGTCCCGACGGGGTGCTGCCCGGTGCGGGGCCCAAGGTCACGGCGGGCGATCGGGTGACGCTGGTGGGACGGAGCATGGTGGTGCTGCAGCGGCCGGCCTGAGGGCGGTAAGGCAGCCACCCGGGCCTTTGTCCGCGCGGGGATGACAGAGGCGGCCCGGATCTGGGTACGAACGTTCCCATGACGCCTTCCGCCACGTACCGGCTCCAGCTCCAGCCGGAGTTCCCGTTCTCGGCCGCCGAGGAAGCCGTGCCGTACCTCGCCTCCCTCGGCGTCTCCCACCTGCACCTGTCCCCGGTGCTCGAAGCCGTGCCCGGTTCACGGCACGGCTACGACGTCGTCGACCACGGCCGGGTGCGGGCCGAGCTGGGCGGCGAGGAGGGACTGCGCCGGCTGGCGGGCACCGCACGGGAGCACGGACTCGGGCTCGTCCTGGACATCGTGCCGAACCACATGGCCGCCGACCCCCGGCACAACCACGCGCTGCGCGAGGTCCTGCGCGAGGGGCCCGGCTCCCCGTACGCCCGCTGGTTCGACATCGACTGGGCGGCGGGCGACGGGCGGGTCCTGCTGCCCGTGCTCGCCGGACGGCTCGGTGAGGAGATCGGCCGGCTGCGGGTGGACGGGGACGTGCTGCGCTACGGCGAGCAGGAGTTCCCGCTGCGGGCCGGCACCGCCCACCTCGATCTGCCCGAGCTGCTGGACGCCCAGCACTACCGGCTCGGCTGGTGGCGGCTGGCCCGCACCGAGCTGAACTACCGGCGCTTCTTCACCATCTCGGACCTGATCGGGGTGCGAGTGGAGGACCCGGACGTCTTCGCCGCCTCCCACGCCAAGATCCTGGAGCTGGTACGGGACGGGGTCGTGGACGGGTTGCGGATCGACCACCCGGACGGGCTCGCCGACCCGGCCGGTTATCTGGAACAGCTGTCCGTGGCGAGCGGCGGGGTGTGGACGGTGGTGGAGAAGATCCTCACCGGCCCCGAGCCGCTGCCGGCGGGCTGGGCGGTCGCCGGGACGACGGGGTACGACGCGCTGCACCGGATCGACGGGCTCTTCGTCGACCCGGCGGGCGCGGCCGCGCTGCTCGCCGGCTACCGCGAGTACGCCACCCCGGCCGGTGACCGGGGCGGCTACTGGTCGGCGACCGTGCGCCGGGCCGCGTACCGGGTGGTCACCCATGAGCTGGCCGCCGAGACGGAGCTGCTGACCCGGCTCGCCTCCCGCGTCTGCGCCGAGGACCCCGCGCTGCGCGACCACGCCCCCTGGGCGCTGCACACCGCCGTGCGCGAACTGCTGGTCCGGGTCCCGGTCTACCGTCCGTACGTGACGGCGGGCGGCCCCTGCACGGAGGCGGCCGAGGCGACGCTCGACGCGGTCGCGGTGAGCGACGCCAAGGCGGCGTTCGTGGTCCGGGAGGAGGCCTCGGCCGTCGACGTGGTGCGGGAACTGGCCCTGGGGCGCCTCGGCGGGGGCGGGGACCGGGCGGCGTTCTGCGCCCGGTTCGCCCAGACCGCGTCCGCGCTGCGGGCCAAGGCGGTCGAGGACACGGCGTACTACCGGTACGTGCCGCTGACCTCGGCCAACGAGGTGGGCGGCGATCCGGGGCAGCCGGCGGTGTCGCCCGAGGCGTTCCACGCCTTCTGCGCGCGCCTCGCCCGCGACTGGCCCGCCACCGGCACGGCGCTGACGACGCATGACACCAAGCGCAGCGCCGACGTCCGGGCGGCCGTCGCGGTGCTGTCGCAGTGCCCCGAGCGGTGGACGGAGCTGGTCGCCGAGCTGACGCGGACGGCCCCCGCCGCCCCCGATCCCCAGCTCGCCTGGCAGGCGTGGCAGACGGCGCTCGGATGTGTGGGGTTCCCGCCCGGGGAGCGGTCCGGACGGCTGGAGCCGGCGCTGCTGAAGGCGGTGCGCGAGTCGGGGCTGTTCACGAGCTGGACCGAGCCCGACCCCGTGTACGAGCGGGCGGCGACGGACTTCGTCGTCGCCGGTCCGGCCGCCGCCACCGGCCCGGCGCGGGCGCTCCTGGAACGGTTCGCGGGGGCGCTCGCCCCGCACGTACGCGCGCAGGTGCTGGGCGCGGCACTGGTGCATCTGACGATGCCGGGGGTGCCGGATCTCTACCAGGGCACGGAACGGGAGTACCTGGCGCTGGTCGACCCGGACAACCGGCGGCCGTTCCGTCAGCCGTCCGACGGAGCGCCCGCCGACGAGAAGGGCGCGCTCACCGAGACGACGCTGCGGCTGCGCCGGCAGCGGCCCGACGTGTTCGGCGAGTCGGGTACGTACGCGCCGCTGGCCGCCTCCGGGCCGGCGGCGGCGCACTGCCTGGCCTTCTGCCGTTCGGGCGAGGTGGTCACCGCGGTGACCCGGCTGTCGCTGCGGCTGGCGGAAGCGGGCGGCTGGCGCGGGACGGAGCTGGCGCTGCCGGACGACGGGGTGTGGCGCGATCTGCTGACGCCGGGCCGGAAGTTCTCCGGCGGCACGGTCCCCATGGCGGAGCTGTTCGCCGAGCGGCCGGTGGCGCTGCTCAGCCGGACCGGACGAGAAGGGACCGCGGGCCCCGTGTGAGCAGGCCGGTGGCGGCCGGCCGGAACCCGTCCGCCCAGCGCAGGGCGGGCATCGCGTCGAGCAGGGCGCGCAGGCCCTGTTCGGCCTCCAGCCGGCCCAGCGGCACAGCGGGGCAGCCCGCCGGGCCGGGTGTGGAGCGGTCCTGGTCGCGGCGGAAGGGGTCGAAGACGTCCGGTGCGGCGAACCGTTCCGGGTCACGGCCCGCCGAGCCGATCAGACAGGCGACGGGCGCACCCGCGGGCAGGGTGCCGCCGCTGAGGGTGGCCTCGGCGACGGTGCGGCGCAGCACGACCTGGACGGGCGGGTCGCGGCGCAGCGACTCGGTCCAGGCCCGGCCGGCGAGCGCGGGCTCGATGCGCATGACGGCCGTCAGGTCCGGGTCGTCCAGCAGATTGGCGAGGAACGAGGCGAGCGCGGTCTCGCGCAGTCCGGTGTGCCGGGTGCAGGGCACGGCGTCGGCGGCGGGACCGGTGCCGGCGCGCACCCGGACGGGGAGCCAGCGGCAGAAGTCCGCCACGAGATCGGCCTGCGGGCGTCCGGCGATGCGCCGGGCCAGCACATGAGCGGTCCGCTCGACGCGCTCGGCCAGGTGCCCGGGCACGTCGCCGGTCCCCACCGCGTACCGGTCGCGGGGCAGGCAGCGGGCACCGCCGTGGCAGAGCCCGAGCGGGGCCGGGCCGCCCCGGGGCGCTCCGTCGTGCGGGAAGCCCGCGAACCTCGGGTCGGTGAGGGCGGTGGCCACGTCGTCGTACCGGCTGACCAGCCAGGCGCCCAACGGCGCGTCGTAGCAGAGCGGATACTCCTCGCGGAGGACCCGGTAGAGCCGGTACGGGTCGTTGGCCGCGCCCGGCGCGAGCAGACTGGGGCCGCCGCCGGCCCGGGCCGCACAGCGGGGCCGGGCGGACGGGCGGGGGGCGGTGCGGCGTTCGGGCGACGGTGTCGGGGCCGGTATGTCTCCGGGCGTGTCTGCCGGCATGGCGTGCCCCCGGGGTGTCCGGTGCGCCGGTGTGCGGCGCGGTCCACCTCAGGGGATCACCTGAACGGGCCCGTCGCAGTCGGTGTGCGGCCGTCCGGGTGACGCGGCGGTCGTCTCCCGCACCGGACGGACCGTGGCGCCGGGGCCGTCACCGCCCGGCCCGGAGCGGCGGCGGTGTGGGGCGCTCAGCGTTCGGATGGCCCGGACGCGCCGCCGGGCGGCCGGCAGGCGGTCAGCAGTTCGGTGAACGCCGCGGCGGCGCCCGTGAGCGCGACACGGGAGAAGACGGCGAGCTCCCGCCTCCAGGGCGGGTCCACGGTGAGCACCGCGCAGTCCTCGCCGACCGCGCCCCGCACGACGTGCGCGGGGGCCGTCGCGACGCCGACCCCGGCCGCCGCCATCCGTACCGCGGTCGACGTGTGCTCGGTGCGCACCGCCGTACGGGGTTCGAAGCCGGCGCGGGCACAGGCCCAGTCGAGGAAGGGCCGGCCCTCGACGACCGCTTCCATCGCGCACCGCACCCACGGCCGGTCGGCGAGTTCGTGGAGGCGGACGGAGGCCCGTCCGGCGAGGGGGTCGTCGAAGGGGACGACGAGGACGATGTCCTCCGCCCCGACCGGGGCGACCGGTCCGGACCAGCGCGCGGGCGGCGGGCCGACGGCGAGGTCGGCCGTGCCGCGCTCGATCTGTTCCTCCAGGGCGTCGGTGGTGGCGTACTCGTGCAGGACGAGACCGACTCCGGGGTGCGCGGCGCGCCAGCGGGCGAAGACGTCGGGGAGGATGCCGACGGCGATCGCGTGCACCGTGGCGATGTGCAGTTCGCCGCCCTCCGCTCCCGCCGCGGCGCGGGCCGCGCGCCGGGCCTGGGCGGCGCTGCGCACGGACCGCTCGGCGTGCGGCAGGAACGCCCGGCCCATGGGGGTCAGCCGGACACCGCGCGGCAGCCGTTCGAGCAGGGCCCCGCCGACGGACCTCTCCAGGGCCTTGATCTGGTGGGACAGCGCCGGCTGGGTGACCCGGAGGGTTTCGGCGGCCCGGGTGAAGGACGCCTCCTCGACGACCGTGAGGAAGTACTCCATCTGCCGCAGACTCATCGTGCCCGCCTCCCGGCCTCAGCCATAAACGTCGTGTATCGAAGCCACACAAACATTGCCTTGGACTCATGACAAGGACCGGGCGGAGGCTGGGGACATGACACAGACTCAGGACGCGACGCAGACCCGGAACGCGACGCGGAAGCAGGACGCGACGCGGGCGCAGGCCCGGCCCCGGGACGTGAACAGACAGACCGATGTCGTGGTGATCGGCGGGGGGACGGGCGGCTACTCGACCGCGCTGCGGGCGGCGGCGCTGGGCCTGGAGGTCGTCCTCGCCGAACGCGACAAGGTGGGCGGCACCTGCCTGCACCGGGGGTGCATCCCCAGCAAGGCGATGCTGCACGCCGCCGAACTGGTCGACGGCATCGTGGAGGCCCGGGAACGCTGGGGTGTGAAGGCGACGCTGGATTCGGTGGACTGGCCGGCGCTCGTCGCCACCCGCGACGACATCGTGGCCCGCAACCACCGTGGGGTGGAAGGCCATCTGGCGCACGCGTCAGTGGAAGTGGCGCGCGGCAGCGCGGAGTTGACCGGACCGCGCAGCGTCCGGATCGAGGGGTACGGAGAGGTCACCGCCCGTCGCGGCATCGTGCTGGCGACCGGTTCTCGGCCCCGGATGCTGCCCGGCCTGGCGGCGGACGGCAGGCGGGTGGTCACCAGCGACGACGCGCTGTTCGCACCCGGTCTGCCGGAGTCGGTCCTGGTGCTGGGCGGCGGGGCGATCGGGGTCGAGTACGCCTCGCTGCACCGATCGATGGGGGCGCGCGTCACGCTGGTGGAGGCCGCCGACCGGCTCGTGCCGCTGGAGGACGCCGAGGTGTCGCGCCATCTGACGCGCGGGCTGAAGAAGCGCGGCATCGACGTGCTGGCGGGGGCGCGGCTGCTGGACGCGACCGTGCTCGACGACGGGGTCCGGGCCACGGTCCGCACTCCGCGCGGCGAGAGCCGGACGGTGGAGGCGGAGCAGCTGCTCGTCGCGGTAGGCCGCGTCCCGGTGACGGACGGTCTGGGGCTCGCGGCGGCGGGCCTCGCCACCGACGGGCGCGGGCATGTGGCGCCGGCCGACTGGTCGCGGCTGGAGACCGCCGTGCCGGGCATCCACGTGGTGGGCGATCTGCTGCCGCCGCCGTCCCTCGGCCTGGCCCACGCGTCCTTCGCGGAGGGGCTGCTGGTGGCCGAGACGCTCGCGGGCCTGCGGCCGGCGCCGGTGGACTACGCGGCGGTGCCCCGGGTCACGTACTCCGCTCCGCAGACCGCGTCGGTGGGGCTCTCCGAGGCACAGGCCCGTGACGCCGGGCACGACGTCGCGGTCAACACGATGCCGCTGACGGCCGTCGCCAAGGGCATGGTGCACGGGCAGGGCGGCATGGTGAAGGTGGTGGCCGAGCGCGGCGGCCGGGTCCTCGGGGTGCACCTGGTCGGGCCGCACGTCTCGGAGATGATCGCCGAAAGCCAGCTGATCGTCGGCTGGGACGCCGAACCGTCCGACGTGGCCCACCACGTCCACCCGCACCCGACGCTCTCGGAGGCGGTCGGCGAGGCCTTCCTCACCCTGGCGGGCCGCGGGCTGCACCAACAGGCCTGAACGCGGGCGGCGACGCGGGGCGTCGAGGGGCCCGGAGCACGCCCCGCCCCGCTCGTGCGCCGCGACGCGGCCGGCCGGGGCGCGTGGGGTGGCTGAGGGGCGGCCCCGCCCGGGCGTGCACGCGGGCGGGCGGGCCCGTCGCGGCGACGGCTTACGCGGGCGGCCGGAGCGCGGGGGCGGAGAGCCGGAAAGTCATTCTGCCGAAGCTCACCTGGTCGCCCTCGCGCACCGCCACCGCCCCCGTGACGCGTTGCCCGTTGACGCAGGTGCCGTTGGTCGAGCCGAGATCGCGTAGCAGCCACCGGCCGCCGTGAGCGGTGAGTTCGGCGTGCATCCGGGACACCGTCTCGTGACTCAGACGCAGCCCGTTGCCCGGATCGCGACCGATGAGCAGGGGGTGCGGACTCGGCGCCGGGAGCAGCAGCTTGGGCAGCCGCTCGGCCCGCCACGCCCTGCGCACCCGCTCGGGGAAGCCGGAGACACCGCTCACGACCCGGAACAGCTGCCGCGACCAGCGGCCGTCGCTCTCCAGGTCCGCGGTGAGCGCCGCCAGTTCCTCGGAACGGCTTGCGGCCAGGGCCAGTTCCATGCGCCGCATGAAGGTGTCGTGGGAGAGCTTGCCCTGCGCCGCGCCCTCTCTGAGCACACCGAGAACACGGTCGCGCTGGGCGTCGGACAGCCGCGCGGGGTACGTGTGGGACTCGAAGGAGGACGTCACAGGGGCAATTGTCGGGCCGACCGCCCCGGAGTGTCCAGAACAACCTGTTCCTCAAGCGGTGTCCGGCCCCGGAAATGCCAGGGCGCCACGCCGCGAACCTTGTTAGGGTCTGCCGCCATGCCGTGCCGGCGACCGCCGGGACGGTCCCGTCCGTCTGTGAGGCACGTGTGCTCGACGCACCACTCGAACCGACCGTCCGTCCGATCAGCGGCCCCGAGGAGCTCGGCCTCTTCTGCCGGCTGTCCTACGTCCTGGACCACGAACTCGCGGACGACCTCGCGACGGGCCGTCGCCGCCCGGAGTGGATGTGGGTGGCCCTGCTCGGTGACCGGGTGGTGGCGCGGATCGCCTGGTGGAGCAAGGACGGCACGGTGCCGCTCCTCCTCGACTTCTTCGACCTGGACGACACGCTGCCCCGGCCCGAGCGCGAGGAGGCGGGTCTGCGGCTGCTGAAGGAGGCGACCGCGGCCGTCGTGCCCGCCGGCGCCCCGCGCCCCGAGTACGGGCGCTTCGTACCGCCCGACTGGCGTGCGGACCCTGCGGTCCGTGACCTCGTCGAGAGCCGCGTCAGGGTCATGGAACGCAGCGGCGCCCGGATGCTCGTGGAGCGGCTGCGCCTGGAGTGGCGTGCGGGCACCCCCCTGCCGGCCGACAGCGGCCGGCTGCGGTTCCGTCCGGTCGCCGGGCGCGAGGATCTCCTCGCCTTGATGACGCCGGTGATGGAGGGCACGCTCGACGCCCACGGACAGCAGGACCTGGCGTCCGGTCTGTCGGCGCGTGAGGCCGCGGAGAAGCACTACGACGAGGAACTCGCCCACTACTCGACCCCCCGGGAGTGGTGGCGCGTCGCCGAGCTCCCGGACGGCGAACCGGTCGGCTTCGTCATCCCGGCCCGCAACAACTACCACCCGGTCATCGCCTACATCGGGGTCCTGCCGGCGCGGCGCGGGCACGGCTACATCGACGACATCCTCGCGGAGGGCACCCGGGTGCTCGCCGGGCAGGACGGCGTGGAGCGCATCCGGGCGGCGACGGACCTCGGCAACGTCCCGATGGCGAAGTCCTTCGCGCGTCTGGGGTACGTCAACTTCGAGCGCGCCTTCGACATGGTGTGGGACGACTGACGGAGTCCGTCGACGGGCAGGCGGGCCAAAACCCTTGGACCGCCGGCCCGGAAGGGGTTACGGTGACCGCCGAGGGCATCCGGCCCCGGTCGAGAAAGGAGGCGAGGCACATGGGTACGGGCAACGGCGCCACTTCGCGTACCACTTCGTCCCCGCGCTCCCGCCCCGCCCGCCGGGCGGTGTCCGACTCGGTCTGACCGGGAGCGCGACGCTTTCTTCCCGGAGGACCTCTCCATGACCGATCTGGTCATTCGCGCGCTCTCGCAGAGCGACGCTTCCCTCTTCGACTCCCTGCAGGACACCCCCCTCGTCGGCCGGGCCGCCTTCGGTCACCGCTACACGACGGTGGCCGACGGCGGGGAGTACCGCCCCGAGTGGACCTGGATCGCCGTGCGCGACGACAACGTCGTCGCCAGGGCCGCCTGGTGGGCCGGTCCTGACGACACCGAGCCCGTGCTGCTCAACTGGTTCGACTTCGCCGACGGCGAGGACGAGGCGGGCGCGGAACTGCTGCGCCGTTCCCCGCTGCACGCCGAGTACGAACTGATCCTCCCCGCCGGCTGGCGCGAGGTCCCCGAGGTCCGGGCAGCCGCCGAGGCCCGGATCGCCGCCGCCACAGCAGCCGGTATGAAGCCGCTCGTCGAGAGGTACCGGTACCTGTGGACGCCGGAGTGCGGCCTGCCCGAGCGGCCCGGCAGGCTGGCCTTCCGGCCGGAGCCCGACGACGCGGTGATCCTCGGGCTGCTGCGCCGGATCCACTCCGTCACGCTCGACGCGCACGCCCGGCGGGCGATCGAGGGCCCCGGCGGACTGGAGGCGGCGGCCCAGGAGGAGCTCGACTTCTTCCACTGGTGCCCCTCGCCACGTGAGTGGTGGCAGGTGGCGTACACGCCGGACGGTCAGCCGGCCGGCCTCCATGTGCCGGCGCACAACCCCTCGGGGCCGTGCGTCGGCTTCATCGGGGTCGTACCGGAGGCCCGTGGTCATGGCTACGGCTACGACCTCCTCGTGGAGTGCACGCACTTCCTGGCCGCCCGGGGCGCCGAGTTCGTCGCGGGCGCCACCGACCGGGGGAACGTGCCGATGGCGGCCGCGTTCGCGAGGGCCGGGCACCCGGTGACGCAGGAGCGCGTCCACCTGGTCTAAGGGCTGTCCTGTAATCCCTGGTGGATCAGCGCGCGGCGTCAGATGCGGTGCATCGCAAGGCGGAGGAGCGTCCGCATACTGGATGTATTCGGGCGTTCCGACAACGCGGCGAGGTGCCGTAGCTGACGCCGCGCGCCCGCCAGGAATTACGGGACAGCCCTTAGGCGGACGGGGGCCGGGGCGCCGATGCGCGTCAGCCCCCGTTCCCGCGCTGTCGGCTGATGACGTCCCGGTACCAGGCGTACGAGTCCTTGGGCGTGCGGCGCAGCGTCTCGTAGTCGATGTGGACCAGGCCGAAGCGCTTGCTGACCCCCTCGGTCCACTCGACGTTGTCGGTGAGCGACCAGGTGAAGTAGCCGCGCACGTCGACGCCCGCGTCCATGGCCTCCCGCAGGGCCCGCAGGTGTCCGTCGAGGAAGGCGATCCGGCGGGTGTCCGCGGTGGGTTCGTCGACGGCGCAGCCGTTCTCGGTGATGTAGAGCGGCGGAAGGCGGTCGCCGTAGCGGTCCCGCAGCTGGACGAGGGTCTCGCGCAGCCCGTCGGGGACGACGGGCCAGCCAAAGTCCGTCTTCTCGTACCCCTCGATCTCCCGGACGCCGAAGGGGAGTTCGGCGGGCATGCCGAAGCCGGCGAAGGTGTCGAGGGCGTCGGCGGCGGGCGCGCCGACCAGCGTCGGGTTGTAGTAGTTGACGCCGTACCAGTCGAGCGGGGTCGAGATGGTCCGCAGGTCGTCCTCGACCGGGCCCGGCATCAGGGCGGCGACGTTCTCGTCGGGGTAGCGGCCGGTGAGGAGCGGGTCGGCGAACAGCCAGTTGGTGAGGGTGTCGTACAGCTCGGCGCCGAAGCGGTCCTCCTGGGAATCCCCTGCCGTCCAGACGGGGGTGTGGGAGAGGGCTATGCCGATGTTGTCCGCGCCGGCGCCCCGCAGGGCGCGCACGGCCAGGCCGTGGGCGAGGAGCTGGTGGTGGGCGGCGGGCAGTGCGTCGAAGAGGAGGGCGCGGCCGGGGGCGTGCTCGCCGAGTGCGTAGCCGAGCATGGTCACTTCGGCGGGTTCGTTGATCGTGATCCACATGGGGACGCGGTCGGCGAGCCGTTCGGCGACGATGCCCGCGTACTCGGCGAAGCGGTAGGCCGTGTCCCGGTTGAGCCAGCCGCCGGCCTCGTCCAGCGGGAGCGGGGTGTCCCAGTGGTAGAGGGTGGGGGCCGGGGTGATGCCGTGGGCGCAGAGTTCGTCGACGAGGCGGTCGTAGAAGTCGAGCCCCTGGGGGTTGACCGGTCCGCTGCCGCCGGGGACGACGCGCGGCCAGCTCACCGAGAACCGGAAGGCGTCGGCGCCGAGCCCGGCCAGGAGGGCGACGTCCTCGCGGTAGTGCCGGTGGAAGCCGGTGCCCCGGGTGGTGTCGGTGCCGTCCTTGATCCGTCCGGGCTGCGCGGCGAAGGCGTCCCAGCCGGAGGGCCCCTTGCCGTCGGTGTCGGCGGCGCCCTCGGTCTGGAAGGCGGAGGCGGAGGCGCCCCAGAGGAACCCGGGCGGGAACATCGGCACAGTCATCTCGGGCCTCCACAGCCGTAAGAGGGAGTGCGTATGGCAGAAGTAGTCAGGGCAATGATCAGAACCAGACCTTAATCGCCAGTAATGGGCTCGATCCAGTGTCGCGGGTCGAAGTTCGCGTCCTCTGCCGACGATGGGCCGGTACACGGAGACGAGGGAGCGCCGCATGTTGTTCGAGGTATGGGCACCGGAAGCGGAATCGGCCGCTCTGCGGCTGGCCGGCGAGCTGCGGACCATGGAGCGTGATCCGGTGCGGGCGGGCTGGTGGACGGCCGAGGCGGACGCGGTGGACGGCGACCGCTACGGTTTCGCCCTCGACGGCGGCCCGGTGCGCCCCGACCCCCGCTCGCGCCGCCAGCCGGACGGGCCGGACGGCGAGAGCGCCGTCGTCGACCACGACGCCCACACCTGGCGCAGCGAGTGGGCGGGACGCGGGCTGCCGGGAGCCGTCCTGTACGAGTTGCACATCGGTACGTACACCGAGGAGGGCACCTTCGACGCGGCGGCGGACCGGCTGGGGCATCTGGTCGAGCTGGGCATCACCCATGTGTCGCTGATGCCGGTCTGCCCGTTCCCCGGCGTCCACGGGTGGGGGTACGAGGGGGTGTCGCTGTGGGCCGTGCACGAACCGTACGGCGGCCCCGGGGGACTGAAGCGCTTCGTCGACACGGCACACGGGCTGGGGCTCGCGGTCGTCCTGGACGTGGTCCACAACCACCTGGGCCCGTCGGGCAACTACCTCCCCGTCTTCGGCCCGTACTTCACCGAGACGCACCACACCCCGTGGGGCGCGGCGGTCAATCTGGACGCGCCCGGCTCCGACGAGGTGCGGGCCTTCCTGCTGGGCAGCGCGCTCGCCTGGCTGCGCGACTACCGGCTGGACGGCCTGCGGCTCGACGCGGTCCACGCACTGGCCGACACCCGGGCGCTGACCTTCCTGGAGGAGCTGTCCGCCGCCACCGACGCGCTCTCCGCCGAACTGGGCCGCCCGCTCACGCTGATCGCCGAGTCCGACCTCTGCGACCCCCGGACGACGACTCCCCGCGCGTCGGGCGGCATCGGCCTGCACGCCCAGTGGAACGACGACTTCCACCACTGTCTGCACACCGCGCTGACGGGCGAGTCCCAGGGCTACTACGCGGACTTCGCGGCCGCCCCGCTGGCCGGGCTCGCCAAGACCGTGACGAGCGCCTTCTTCCACGACGGTACGTACTCCAGCTTCCGGGGCCGTACGCACGGCCGCCCCGTCGACGTGACCCGCGGCGCCGCCCACCGCTTCGTCGGCTACGCCCAGACCCACGACCAGATCGGCAACCGGGCGCTCGGCGACCGGCTCGCCGCCTCCCTCTCCCCCGGCCTGCTGGCCTGCGCGGCGGCCCTCGTGCTGACCGGGCCGTTCACCCCGATGCTCTTCATGGGCGAGGAGTGGGGCGCCCGTACGCCCTGGCAGTTCTTCACCGACCACACCGATCCGGAACTCGCCGAGGCCGTACGCACCGGCAGGCGTCGGGAGTTCGGGGCGCACGGCTGGGCCGAGGAGGACATCCCGGATCCGCAGGACCCGGCCACCCGCGCCCGTTCCTGTCTTGACTGGAGCGAACCACAGCGCGAACCGCACGCCCGCCTGCACGCCTGGTACCGCGAACTGATCGCGCTGCGCCGCGCCCAGCCCGACCTCTGCGACCCGGATCTGGCGACGGTGCGGACGGCGTACGACGACGCGGCCCGCTGGCTGGCGCTGCGCCGGGGCGACCTGCGGATCGCCGTCAACCTCGCCGAGAAACCGGCCACGATCCCGCTGGGCGGTGGCCGGCACCGCAGTGGTGGGGGCAGGGTGCTGGCCGCCTGGCTGCCCGTCGAGGCGCCCGGCGCTGACGGGGCGCTGCGTCTGCCGCCGGAGTCGTGCGTGGTGCTGGCGGACGACTGACCCGGATGGCGCGTCGCCGCTACTCGACGATCGCCAGCTCGCGGGCGGTGGCGTTGAGGCGCCGGCCGCCGTCCTCGGTGACGGTCACGATGTCCTCGATCCGGACGCCGAACCGGCCCGGCAGATAGATGCCGGGCTCCACGGAGAAGCACATGCCGGCGACCAGCGGCTGCTCCTCGCCCTCGATCATGTACGGAGGCTCGTGGGTGGTGACGCCGATGCCGTGGCCGGTGCGGTGGATGAAGCGTTCGCCGTAGCCGGACTCGGTGATGACGGCGCGGGCGGCCCGGTCGATCTCCTGGCAGGCGACACCCGCCCGGACCGCCTCGCAGCCCGCCTTCTGCGCCTCGCGCACGATGTCGTGGACCCGCTGCTCCTCGGCGGTGGGCTCGCCGACGTGCACCGTGCGGGAGGTGTCGGAGCCGTAGCCGTGCTTGAGGCCGCCGAAGTCGAGCACGACCATGTCGCCGTGCTCGATGGTGCGGTCACCCGCCTCGTGGTGCGGGTCGGCGCCGTTGGGCCCGGAGCCGACCACGGTGAAGTCGACCTGGGAGTGGCCGGACGCGGTGAGCAGCCGGGCCAGATCGGCCGCGACGTCCGTCTCCCTGCGGCCCGAGAACCGGACCTTGAGGATCTCCTCGTACGTGGCGTCGGCGGCGGCCCCGGCAGCGGCGAGCCGCTCCAGCTCGGGGGCGTCCTTCACGGCGCGGAGCATCGGCAGCACCTTGGTCAGGGAGGCGTACGACGTCTCCGGCAGCAGGTCCTGGAGGCCGAGCAGGTGCATCGCCCAGGCGTTGTCGCTGACCCCGAACCTGCCGCGCGCGTCGAGCAGGGGCGCGGTGACGGCGTACGGGTCCTTGCCGTCGGTCCAGTCCCGCAGGGTCAGCGCGGGCGCGCCGACGGCCTTCTCGGCGTCGGGGGCCTCCAGGGCCGGCACGACCAGCACCGGGTCCTGGCCCGCGGTCAGGACGAGGACGGTGAGGCGCTCGGTGACCGCGGTGGGCCGGTAGCCGGTGAGGTGGACGAGGTCGGGTCCGGGCGCCACCAGCAGGCCCGCGAGTCCGGCGGCGGCGGCGCTCTCGGCGGCCCGCGTCATCCGGGCCCGGTAGTCGTCGGCGGTGAACGGCTCGGGCTGGTACGGGCTGGACATGCGGGGCCTCCTGGCGGCGCGGAACGGCTCCCTGCATCCTGCCCGCGCGGACGGCCGGACGCGAGCGGTCAGGGCCGCGCTCCGGAACCCAGCCGTACGACGAGGTCGGCGCGCTCACGGCCCGGGGCGACGAGCCGCGCGTTGTCCCCGTCCGAGCCGGCCACCCAGCGCTCCGCGTGGGACCGCGGCTTCCCGTACCGCACATGCCGGTCGACGAGCCTGCGGACGCGTACGTCGTCGTCGAGCTCCAGGAACCAGGCCTCGTCGAGCAGACCGCGCACCGCCGCCCAGGGCCCCTCCCCGTACAGGAGGTAGTTGCCCTCGGTGACGACCAGGGGGACGTCCGGCGGCACGGGCACGGCGCCCGCGACCGGCTGCTCCAGGGAGCGGTCGAAGGCGGGGGCGTACACGACGGTGCCTTCCTCCGGGGCCCGCAGCCGCCGGAGCAGGGCCGCGTACCCGGCGGCGTCGAAGGTGTCGGGGGCGCCCTTGCGCCCGGCCCGGCCCAGCCGTTCCAGTTCGGCCTGGGCGAGGTGGAAGCCGTCCATCGGCACGAGGACGGCGAGCGGGCCGAGCGCGTCGGTGATCCGGCCCGCCAGGGTGGACTTCCCGGCGCCGGGCGGGCCGGCGATGCCGAGGATGCGGCGGTCGCCCGCCCGGGCCAGCCGGCGGGCGCGGGCCGTGAGGCCGGTGAGGTCACTGGTGTCCATGGCGGATAGTGTCCGTCACGGGCCTGCGGCCCCGTCGCCCCCTCCCTTCCGTCCCGCGAGGAATCCCATGTCCCACATCGCCCTGGTCACCCTGGTCGTCCGCGACTACGACGAGGCCCTCTCCTTCTACACCGGCGCCCTCGGCTTCGAGCTGGTGGAGGACACCGACCGGGGTGACGGCTCCCGGTGGGTGGTGGTGCGGCCTCGGGGCGCGGAGGGAACGGGGCTGCTGCTGGCCCGGGCGAAGGACGAGGCGCAGGGGGCCAGCGTCGGTGCGCAGACCGGCGGGCGGGTCGGCTTCTTCCTGCACACCGAGGATTTCGCGGGCGACCACGCGCGCATGCTGGCGGCCGGTGTCCGGTTCCTGGAGGAGCCGCGGCACGAGGTCTACGGCTCGGTCGCGGTCTTCGAGGACCTGTACGGCAACCGCTGGGATCTGCTCCAGCCGGCGTGATCGCGGCGGCGGCCGTGCTCAGCGCGGCCCGTTGCCCTCCAGGTACGCCAGCACGGCGAGGACCCGGCGGTGGACCGAGCCGTCGTCCGGTTCGAGGCCGAGCTTGGCGAAGATCGAGCCGATGTGCTTGCTCACCGCCCGTTCGGTGACGACGAGTTCGGCGGCGATGGTGCCGTTCGCCTTGCCCTGGGCCATCAGCTCCAGGACCTCCCGCTCGCGGGGGGTCAGGCTCAGCAGCGGCTGTGCGGACGACTTGCGGGTCAGCAGCTGGCTGACCACCTCGGGGTCGAGTGCGGTGCCCCCGGACGCCACCCGGTCCAGGGCCTGGAGGAACTGGTCGACGCGGCCCACCCGGTCCTTGAGCAGGTAGCCGATCCCCTGGGCGCCCTGGGCGAGCAGCTCGGCGGCGTAGGTCTCCTCGACGTACTGGGAGAGGACGAGGATCGGCAGGTCGGGCATCTCCTCGCGGGCGGCGATGGCGGCGCGCAGCCCCTCGTCGCGGAACGTGGGCGGCAGCCGCACGTCGAGGACGGCGGCGTCCGGGCGGTGCTCCAGCAGGGCGGGCAGCACCTCGGGTCCGGCCGCCGCGTCCGCCACCACCTCGTGGCCGGAGCTGGTGAGCAGCAGGATCAGGCCCTCCCGCAGGAGGGCGTTGTCCTCGGCGATCACGATCCGCACGGCAGCTCCACTTCGATGGTCGTCGGCCCCCCGGTGGGGCTGCTGATGCGGGTGGTGCCGTCCAGGGCGGCGATCCGCCGCCTGATCCCGACCAGCCCGCTGCCGCCGCGTTCGTCCGCGCCGCCGCGCCCATCGTCGCCGATGGCCACGAGGAGGACGCCCGGGGGCCGGTCGATCCGTACGTGCGCGACCGTCGCGCCGCTGTGCTTGCCGATATTGGTGAGCGCCTCGGCGATGACGAAGTAGGCGGCGGCCTCGATCGCGGCCGGCAGCCGGCTCCCGTCCTCGACGCCGTCGAGCCCCACCGTGACGGGTACGGCGGAATCGGCCGCCAACGCCCTGACGGCGCCCGCGAGTCCGCGGTCCGTCAGGATCGGCGGATGGATGCCGCGGACCACGTGGCGCAGTTCGGCGAGCGCCGCGTCGACGCCGTCCTGGGCCTCGTCCAGGCGCTGCCGGGCGGCGGCCGGGTCCCGGTCCAGCAGCTGCTTGGCGAGACCGATGCGCATCGACAGGGCGACGATGCGGGCCTGCGCCCCGTCGTGCAGATCCCGTTCGATGCGGCGCAGTTCGGCGCCGTGCGCCTCGACGGCGCCGGCCCGGCTCTCCGTCAGCTGGACGACCCGTTCGGCGAGTGCGGCGGAGTGCGGAGTCGTCAGCAGGGACCTGGTCCAACTCGCCGACAGCCCGGCGAGCACGGGATGCCAGCGCAGGGCCAGGCCGAGGCGCTCGGGCGCAGTGGTGCCGTACTCGTCGGCGGCCCGCCGGTCCAGCAGGTGCGCGACCGACAGCACGATCCCGTCCACCAGCAGTCCGACCGGCCACAGCACCATCGCGAGGTAGCCGACGACATTGCCGGCCACCGCCTGGAACGGCAGCCAGAGCGCCTCGCGCCGCGCGACCGGGTCGGTGAGCACCTGCCTGACCCGCTCGGTGAGTTCACCGCCGTCGAGCGGCGGATACGTCGTCGGCCGGAACGGGACGCCGAGGTACGCCGCCGCCCGGCGCCGCTCGAACTCCGCGAACCGGTGGAGCGCCTTGGCCGCCTCGGGCAGCGCCGGCAGCCCGATGACCACGACGGCGAACAGCAGCGCCGCGATCACCAGGAACGTGGCGACGTACGCGGACAGCGCGATCGGGATGCCGATGAGGACGTAGCGCGAGGCGTGCCAGGAACGCCGGACCGCGACCGTCAGCGGGGCGGGGGTGGTGCTCATGCCCCCTCACGTTACGGGGGCCTGGCCGCCACCGGAGTGGAGCGGTCCCCCGGGCGATGGTGGTGCTGGCTGAACCCCCGGTCCGGGAGCGGGCACCCTCGCCCGGACGCCCTGCCGCTTCTACCGTTTATGCAGGTCAGGCAGCACGGAAGAAATGAGGGGCACCCGGTGGGGACATTCACGGCAGTACGCACGGCGGCGCTGGAGCTGGAGGCGGTGAGCCGGCGCCACGGGCGGCGTGGCAGCGGCCGGGAGGCGGTCGCCCTCGACGCGGTGAGCTGTGTGGTCCCCGTGGGGAGCTTCACCGCGGTGGTCGGCCCCTCCGGATCGGGCAAGAGCACGTTGCTCCAGTGCGCGGCCGGGCTGGACCGTCCGTCGTCGGGGACGGTGCGGATCGCCGGGACCGATCTCGGCAAGCTCTCCGAGGCCGCGCTGACCCGGCTGCGCCGGGACCGGATCGGCTTCGTGTTCCAGTCGCACGCGCTGAACCTGGTGTCGTCGCTGAGCATCGAGGAGAACGTCGTGCTGCCGCTGGTCCTGGCCGGCGCCGATCCCGCGGACGAACGGGTGCTGGACCGCGGGCGGCGGCTGCTGGAGCGGGTCGGGCTGACCGGCCGGGGCGGCGACGGACCGGGGACGCTCTCCGGCGGTCAGCAGCAACGGGTCGCGGTGGCACGGGCGTTGGTGACCGAACCCGATGTGCTCTTCGCGGACGAGCCGACGGCCTCCCTGGACCCGGAGTCCGCGGCCCTGGTGCTCGGTCTGCTGCGCGACGCGGTACGGACCGACGGCCGGACGGTCGTGATGGTCACCCATGACCCGGTGGCGGCGAGCTGGGCCGACACCGTACTGACGATGGACGGCGGTCGCCTGCGATGACGGTCCTGGACACACGGAAAACGCTGGCGCGCGAGAGCGTACGGACGGGGAGCCGACGGGCATCCGCGTTCCTGGCCCGTCGTTCGCTGAGGGCCCATCGCCGGGCCTGGACCGCGGTGTTCGCGGCGGCGGCGGCCGCGGCCGCTCTGCTCGGCGCCTTCGCCCTGGTGCTCGGCTCGCTGCTGCTGGCGAAGCCGCCGGTGGAGCGTTATGCCGGAGCCGACGCCGTGGTGGTGGCCGATCAGCGGGTCACGTACACGGCGAAGCCGTGGGGCAGCGAGCCGCAGACGGTCAGCGCCCACCTGCCGGAGCGGGTGCGGCTGGACCGCTCCGTGGTGGCGCGGGTGGCAGCGGCGAACGGCGTGGCGCGGGCGGTGGCGGACGACTCCGTCCCGGTGACGGTGGGCGGCGGGGCCTCGGCGGTGGGCCGCTCCTGGCCGTCCGCCGCGCTCACCGGGTACGAGCTGTCCGGGGGACGCGCCCCGAGGTCCGGGTCCGAGGTGGTCGTGGACGCGGCCCTGGCGGACGCGGGCCCGCGCGTCACGCTGCACGTGGGCGGCGCGGCCCGGCAGTACACCGTCAGCGGGGTGGCCGCCGGCGGCCACCGGGGCGGCGCACCCGCCGTGTTCTTCACCGGGACGCGGCTCACCGAACTGGCCGGGCACCCGGACACGGTGGACGCGATCGGCGTCGTGGCCGAGCGGGGCGTGTCCGCCGACGCACTGCGGAGGTCGCTGGGCGAGGCCGTGGCGGGACAGCGCGGAGGTGAGCGCGGGCCGCGCGTGCTGACCGGAGCGGAACGCGGCGAGGCGGAGCACGTCGACGCGCTCGGCGGACGTGGCGATCTGCTGGCGATGCTGGCGTCGGTCGCCGGGACCGTCCTCATGGTGGCGCTGCTCGTCATCGCCACCACGGTCTCCCAGGCGGTCCACCAGCGCTCCGGCGAACTGGCCCTGCTGCGGGCGGTCGGGGCGACTCCCCGGCAGCTCAGGTCGGCGGTCGGCCGTGAGGCGGGGCGGGTCGCGGGGGCCGCCGCGGTGCTGGGCGCGGTCGGGGCCGTGCCGCTCGGACTGCTGATGCGCTCCCTGCTGACGACGGACCCGCTGCCGCTGCCCGTGCCGGTGTGGCTGCCCTTCGCGGCGGGCGCCGCGGGCGCGCTCCTCGTCGCCCTGGCCGCCCGGCCGGTGGCGATGCTGGCGGCGAGGGCGGTCACCCGGATGCGGCCGGCGGCGGCCCTGAGCGCGGCGCGGGCGCCGGAGCCGGGCGAGCCGGGGCGGCTGCGCACGGGCGCCGGGGTGCTGCTGGCGGTCGCGGGACTCGGTGCGGCCGGGACGGCGACCGCGCAGAGCGGTCAGGCCGCCGCGCTCGCCGCGTCGGGTGCGGCGACCTCGCTGATCATCGCGGTGGCGCTGCTCGGTCCGTGGATCGCCCGGGTGTCGATGCGGGTGCTCGGCGCTCCGGCCCGGCGTGCGGGCGGGGTCTCCGGATTCCTGGCCGCCCGGTCCGCCGCCGCGCACAACCGCCGGCTGGGTGCGGCGCTGACCCCGATCGTGCTGGTCGTCGCGTTCGTCTGCGTCCAGCTGGCCGCCGGGACGACGCTGGAGAGGGCCGCGGGCCGGCAGGCGGCGGACGCGCTGCGGGCGGACCTGGTGGTGACGGGCCCCGCCGGGGGCGTTCCCGAGGACGCGGTCCAGGCCGTGCGCGAGGCCCCCGGGGTGTCGGCCGCGACGGGGGTGCTGCGGTCGGCCGTCGTCCTCGCCCACCGCGAGGCCGGCGACCCGGTACTGGAGCGCTTGCCCGTGCTGGGGGTCACGGCGGGCCGGCTGCCAGGCACGCTCGATCCCCGGGTGACCGCGGGCGATCCGGCACGCCTCACCGGCCGGGGCACGGTCGCCGTCGGCGAGGACCGGGCCGGCGACCTGGGCGTCGGTGTCGGGGACACGGTGCGGCTGCGCCTCGGCGACGGTACGCGGGTACGGCTCACGGTGGTGGCGCTCTACGCGCGGTCCCTGGGCCTCGGCGACTTCCTGCTGCCCCGTGAGGCGCTGGCCGGCCATGTCTCGGCTCCGCGCGACCAGCAGATCCTGGTGCGCTCGGCGGACGGCGACGCGACTTCGGCCGTACGGCGTGCGCTCGCACCGTACAAGGGGCTCGACGTCCGGCCGGCGACGGCGGACGACGTGCGGATCAGCCCGTCGTCCTCCGACCAGGACGACGCCCTGATCGTCATCGGCGTCGGGGTGATCGGCGGCTTCGCGCTGCTCGCCGTGGTCAGCACGCTGGCCCTGATCTCGGCCGGCCGCCGCCCGGAGTTCCGCCTGCTGCGACTGGTCGGCACCGGGCGCGGTCAGCTGCTGCGGATGCGGGTGCTGGAGACGGGCCTGGTGACGGTGGCCGGCCTGGTCGTCGGGACCGTGGTCGCGGCGATCCCCCTGCTCGCGTTCGCCCTCCCGGCGACGGGCGGGCTGCCGTACCTCCCGCCGGCGCAGTACGGGCTTCTGGCGCTGGCGGTGACCGCCGCGGCGGCCGCGGGCACCCTGTTCCCGGGGGCGCGGGGCGGCCGGCGGGGATCCGGGGCGGGCTGAGGCGTCCGCCCGCCTACCGCGCCGCGACGGCCTTCAGCCAGTCCTCGACCGTGACGACGTCACCCCACCGCGGGAACAGCCGCTCGGTGAGCGCCTGGTGCAGCTCGGTCTCGGTGTCGTGGCAGGCGTCCACCAGGACGGTGAGGCCGAGGTCCAGGTCGACGGCGTGGCACAGGGTGGACAGCACCACCCCGCTCGTGGCGATGCCGGTGACGACCAGACTGTCGATGTCGCGAGCCCTGAGCACCAGGTCGAAGTCGCTGCCCGAGAACGCGCTCCCCCGCCGCTTGGTGACCACGGCGTCGCCCGGCCGGGGCGCGACGGCGGGATGGACCGCGGTGCCGGGCTCGCCCGCGGTGAACCAGCCGGCCCGCACCACGTTCGTGATCACCCTGTTGCGCGGGCTGACCTCCGGATCGCCCGGCGGCAGCGCGATGGCCACGTAGATCACGGGGATGCCCGCCGCCCGGGCGCCCTCGATCGCCGCGTTCAGACGTGCGAGGTATCCGGCGTCGGCGCCGGTGATGTCCACGATGTCGCGCTGGACGTCCATCACGAGGAGCGCGCTCTTCGCCATGTCCGTGTCCTCTCGTCGCCGGGTGGTACGGCGAGTCTGACCGGTCGCGGGGAACACGGCGGGTGTTTCGGAGATCCGCAGGGTTCCGGGATCTCAGCCCGCCCCGAGGACGTCGTCGTCCGCCGCCCCCGCCAGTGCCTCCAGCACCGGGGCGATCAGCGGATGGGCTTCCGCCCCCCGGCGTACCGCCGCGAAGACCCGGCGGGTCGGGGCGCTGCCCCGCACCGGGCGGACCACCACGTCCGCCAGTGCCATGCCGCGCAGCGCGGAACGCGGGACGAGGGCCACCCCGGCGCCGGCGCCCGCGAGCGCGACCACCGCGTGGAAGTCGTCCGAGGAGTGTTCGAGGTTCGGTGCGAAACCGGCGTACTCGCAGGCAAGGACGACCACGTCGTGGCAGGGGTTGCCCGGGTAGGGCCCTATCCACGCGTCCTTCTCCAGGTCGGCGACGGCCACCTGCTCCTGGCCGGCCAGCCGGTGGGCGACCGGGAGCACGGCGTCGAACGGCTCCGAGTACAGGGGTACGCGGGTCAGCCTGCGGTCGTCCTCACCGGGCGCGCCCCGGTACTCGACGGCGACCGCGACATCGACCTGCCGGTCCAGCACCATGGGGACGCTCGCGTCACCCTCGGCGTCCTGGACGCGGACCTTGATGCCGGGCGCGGTCCTGCCGAGGGCGGCGATCGCGGGGGCCAGCACCAGGCCGATGCCGGTGGCGAACGCGGCCACGGTGACCGTACCGGCGTCGCCCGCGCCGTACGCGGCCAGCTCCGCCTCGGCCCGCTCCAGCTGGGCCAGCACGGCGTTGGCATGGGTCAGCAGGATGTCCCCGGCGGGGGTGAGGCGGGCGCCTCGGGCGCCCCGCTCGACCAGCCGGTGACCGGTCTCCTGCTCCAGCGCGGCAAGCTGCTGGGAGACGGCGGAGGGGGTCAGGTACAGCGCGGCGGCCGCGGCGGTCACCGTGCGGTGATCCGCCACCGCCCGCAGGATGCGCAGCCGCCGTGCATCGATCATGTGACCTATTGTCCCAGGTCGCGGGGGTGTGCCGACTCCCCTACGCGCCCAGGGCCGCCCGCGCGTCGACGAAGGCGTCCACCGCGCGGTTCACGTCGGCCGTGGAGTGCGCCGCGGAGAGCTGGACGCGGATGCGGGCCGCGCCCTGCGGGACGACCGGGTACGAGAACCCGATCACGTACACACCGCGCTCCAGGAGCAGCTCCGCCATCCTGCCTGCCTTCGCCGCGTCCCCGATCATGACGGGGGCGATGGCGTGGTCGCCGGGCAGGACGTCGAAGCCTTCCTCGGTCATCCGGGTACGGAAGAGCGCGGTGTTGGCGTTGAGCTGCTCGCGCAGGTCGCCTGCGGACTCCAGCAGGTCGATGACCTTCAGGGAGGCCGCCGCGATGACCGGGGCGAGCGAGTTGGAGAAGAGGTACGGGCGCGAGCGCTGGCGGAGCAGCGCGACGATCTCGGCGCGGGCGGCCACGTAGCCGCCGGACGCGCCGCCGAGCGCCTTGCCGAGGGTGCCGGTGATGATGTCGACGCGGTCCATCACGTCGTGCAGCTCGGGCGTGCCCCGGCCGCCGGGGCCGACGAAGCCGACGGCGTGCGAGTCGTCGACCATGACCATGGCGTCGTAGCGCTCGGCCAGGTCGCAGATCTCGCGCAGCGGGGCGACGTACCCGTCCATGGAGAAGACGCCGTCGGTGACGACGAGGCGGCGCCGGGCTCCGGAGGCCTCCTTGAGCTGCTTCTCCAGGTCGGCCATGTCGCGGTTGGCGTAGCGGTGGCGCTTGGCCTTGCACAGGCGGATGCCGTCGATGATCGAGGCGTGGTTGAGGGCGTCGGAGATGACCGCGTCCTCCGGGCCGAGGACGGTCTCGAAGACACCGCCGTTGGCGTCGAAGCAGGAGGAGTAGAGGATCGTGTCCTCCTGGCCCAGGAAGGAGGAGAGCCGCTGCTCCAGCTCCTTGTGGACCTCCTGGGTGCCGCAGATGAAGCGGACGGAGGCCATGCCGTAGCCCCAGCGGTCCAGCGCCTCGTGCGCGGCGGCGATCACGTCGGGGTGGTCGGCGAGGCCGAGGTAGTTGTTGGCGCAGAAGTTGAGCACCTCACCGGGACGGCCGCCCGCGGTGACGGCCACGGTCGCGGACTGCGGGGTGCCGATGACGCGCTCGGGCTTGTGCAGCCCGGCGGCCTCGATCTCTTCGAGGGTGGTGCGCATGTCGTCACGTACGGAGTCGAACATGAAGGTGTCTCCCAGCTGGGTACGGAAGCGGCCGGACGGATGCGGCAGGAGGTCAGGCGGTCCAGTCGAGGATGACCTTGCCGCCGCGCCCGCTCGCCGCGTCGTCGAAGGCCGCCTCGAAGTCGCGGTAGCCGTACCGGCCGGTGATCACGGGGGCGAGGTCGAGGCCGCCCTCCAGCAGGACGGACATGGCGTACCAGGTCTCGTACATCTCCCGGCCGTAGATGCCCTTGATCGTGATCATGGAGGTGACGATCCGGGACCAGTCGACGGCGAACTCCTCGGACGGCAGTCCGAGCATCGCGATCCGGCCGCCGTGCGTCATGTTCGCGATCATGTCGCGCATCGCCTCGGGGCGGCCGGACATCTCCAGGCCGATGTCGAAGCCCTCGCGCAGTCCGAGCTCCCGCTGTCCGTCGGCGATGGTCTGCTCACCGACGTTCAGGGCCAGGCTGACGCCGACCTTGCGGGCCAGTTCGAGGCGGGCCTCGCTGACGTCGGTGATCACGACGTTGCGTGCGCCGGCGTGCTTGGCGACGGCGGCGGCCATGATGCCGATCGGGCCGGCGCCGGTGATGAGGACGTCCTCACCGACCAGCGGGAAGGACAGTGCGGTGTGCACGGCGTTGCCGAACGGGTCGAAGATCGCGGCGATGTCCAGGTCGACGGGGACCCGGTGCACCCACACGTTGGACGCGGGCAGCGCGACGTACTCGGCGAAGGCCCCGTCGCGTCCGACGCCCAGTCCCAGCGTCGAGCGGCAGAGGTGACGGCGTCCGGCCAGGCAGTTGCGGCACTTGCCGCACACCAGGTGCCCTTCGCCGCTGACCAGGTCACCGACGGCGATGTCGACGACGTCGGAGCCGATCGCGGCGACCTCGCCGACGAACTCGTGACCGAGGACGAGCGGGGTCCTGATTGCCTGCTGGGCCCAGCCGTCGTAGTTGCGGATGTGCAGGTCGGTGCCGCAGATGCCGGTACGGAGCACCTTGATCAGGACGTCCGAGGGGCCGGTCTCCGGCTCGGGCACGTCCATCAGCCAGAGTCCCGGCTCGGCCTTCTGCTTCACGAGTGCCTTCACGGCTGCGGCTCCCTGTACCTGGTAAGGCGTTGATGTCCCCGGGCCGGGGGCATGCCTGAGGAAGCCTGCGGCCCGGGGAAGTGTGAGAGGGACGGTGTGGCAGCGCGCTCGACCGGCTGCCGCGCACCATCCTCCGCCGTCAGGGAGAAATCTGCCGTACCCCGCGCCCCAGGTCCATCGAGGTTTTCTTAAGCGCGCCCGCAGCTCCGCTTCACGCCGCGCCGTACGGGCGGGAGCGGCCCTTGCTCCGTTCGGCGGAGGCGGCCCGTTTCCGTCATCCCTTCCGCAGGAACTCCCGCAGGTGCCGGGCGAGCTCCTCCGGCCGGTCCTCGGGGATCAGGGTGTAGCTGTCCGCGATCTCGACCAGCTCGCCCCGGGGCAGCATCGCGGCCAGCCGGCGGCCGTGTTCCGGCGGCATGACCCGGTCCTGCGAGGCCCAGGCGACGAGCGCGGGCCGGTCGAAGGTACGCAGGGCCTCCGCCCAGCGCAGCAGCTCGGCCTTCGGCGGCACGCCCAGGACGTACTTCCGCAGGTCCCGGCGGATCTCCTTCGACGTCCACAGCGGCCTGAACCAGGCGTCCATCACCGCGTCCGGCACCGGCCGCCTGCTCATCCGGCCCCACGTCATCGGCAACCGCCGCATCGGCTTGACCTTCAGGAGGGTGAAGGCCGCTCTCAGGCCGCCGGGCATCCTGGCGGAGGCGTACAGGTTCTTGCCGGGCAGGCCGGGCGGGAAGTTGTCGAAGGCCTCGCAGGAGGTGATGACCAGCTTGCCGATCCGCTGGTCCCGGCCGTCCGCGACCAGGGCCTGGGCACCGCCCCAGTCGTTCATGACCAGGGTGACGTCGGTGAGGCCGAGCGCGTCGAGGAACTCCGCGACCAGCCGTGCGACGCCGAGGACCGACAGATCGGCGTCGGGCCGCATCGGCCGCCGGTGGCCGCCGAGCGGCAGCGTCGGCACGACGCACCGGTGGCCGTCCCGCAGATCCGCGACGACGTGCCGCCACAGCGAGCCGTCCATCGCCACGCCGTGGAGCAGAACCACGACCGGCCCCTCGCCACCGGTGTCCTCGTACTCCACGACGCCTGCGGAAAGCTCCAACTCGGCCATCTCGTCCCCCTCTTCGGTGGCAGGCGCCCACGGACCCGTCGCCCCACCGTACCCACGGAGCGACGGCGGGAGGGCCGTGGCCGGCCACGAACGGGGCGCTGCTCATCCAGCAGGCGCCCTCCACCGCGGTGCAGACCTGGGCCTTCACCAGGGCCCTGAACGGACCGGTACCTCGGACGGGGCCGGGTGCCGGGGCCGGCGGCCGGCCCTGTTGCGCGTCAGCGCGGCCAGGGCCGCCCGTCGAGGCGTTCGATGTCGCGATTGAGGCGAGCGAGGTTGTCCGCGAGCTGGGCCGCCTCCTGCGGAGTCCACTCGGCCAGTACGCGTTGCAGACCGTCCCGGTTCTCGGCCCGGTCCTTGTCCAGCCGGTGCTCACCCTCGGGCGTGATGGCGAACTTCCGGGCGATCCCGCCGTCCGGGTCGGCGATGCGCTCGACGACGCCGATCCGGAGCATGGCGGCGGTCTGCCGGTTCAGCGTGGAGGTGTCGAGGCCGAAGGCATCACGGAGCTGGCCGATGGACATCGGGCCCTGGGCCCGGATGCGGCTGAGGAGGATGTAGGCGCTCCGGTCGAGCCGTCCGCCGCCTCTCGAGGTCATCAGACTCATGTGCCGCCCCAGCAGCATCGTCTCGAACTCGATCCGGTCCACAGGCATGTCCACGCGAGGGTTCCCTTCGACTGCCGGGCTCGCCTCCCCGCGGGGCGGGCGACCTCTTTTGTACATATATACCACAGATATGCACCATGCATGCGATGTGCATCATGCATCTGTCGTGTATCGTGCATGATGAATGCATGGTGCACTTCACCATGGCCCGGCAGGCACAGCTACAGGAGAGCCCGTGAACACACCCCGGCCCACAGCCCGCTCCGGCGGCGTTGTCGGCATCCTCGCCCTCGCGGGCATCGTGGCCGCGATCACGCAGACCCTGGTGGTGCCACTGATCGCGGAGCTCCCGGAGATCCTGGGCACTTCCTCGTCGAACGCGTCCTGGGTCATCACCGCGACGCTCCTCGCCGCGGCCGTGGCCACGCCCGTCGCCGGACGCCTCGGCGACATGTTCGGCAAGCGGCGCATGCTGCTCGCCTCCCTGGTCCCGCTCGTCGCCGGCTCGGTGGTCTGCGCCCTGTCCTCCTCCGTCGTCCCGATGATCGTCGGCCGCGGACTGCAAGGTTTCGGCATGGGCGTGGTGCCGCTGGGCATCAGCCTGCTGCGCGACGTGGTGCCGGCCGAGAAGCTCGGCTCGTCGATCGCGGTCATGAGCGCCTCCATGGGCGTGGGCGGCGCCCTCGGACTCCCCTTCGCCGCGGCCATCGCCGAGAACTCCAGCTGGCGGGTCCTGTTCTGGGTCGTGGCCGCGCTGTCCCTGGCCATCGGTGCGCTGATCTGGTTCCTCGTCCCCGGGGACGCGCAGGGCAGGACCTCGCAGGGCTTCGACGTGCTCGGCGCCATCGGTCTCGGCATCGCGCTCGTCTGCCTGCTGCTCGGCGTCTCCAAGGGCGCCGACTGGGGCTGGGGCAGCGGCACCACCCTCGGCCTGCTCGCCGTCTCGGTCGTCGTCCTGCTCGTCTGGGGCCGGTGGGAGCTGCGCATCACCGATCCGCTGGTCGACCTGCGGGTGACCGCCCGCCCCCAGGTCCTCCTGACCAACGCGGCCTCGATCCTGATCGGATTCGCCATGTACGCCCAGTCCCTGGTCGTACCCCAGCTGTTCCAACTGCCCGAGGCGACGGGCTACGGCCTGGGCCAGTCGATGCTCGCCATGGGGCTGTGGATGGCCCCGTCCGGCCTGATGATGATGATCATGTCGCCGGTCGGCGCCAAGATCTCCGCGGCCAAGGGCCCCAAGGTCACCCTCGCCATCGGCGCGCTGATCATCTCGCTCGGCTACGGCCTCGCCGTACCGATGATCGACGGCGGCTCCACGGGGAGCCTGCTCGTGGTGACCCTCGTCTGCAACACCGGTGTCGGCTTCGCCTACGGCGCCATGCCCGCACTCATCATGGGCGCCGTGCCGCAGTCCGAGACCGCCTCCGCCAACAGCTTCAACACGCTGATGCGCTCGATCGGCAGCTCCCTGTCCGCCGCCGTCATCGGTGTCGTGATGGCCCAGATGACCACCGACTTCGGCGGTCACGCCCTGACGTCGGCAGGCGGCTTCCGCGTCGCCATGCTGATCGGCTGCGGCGTCGCCCTCGCCGCGGCGGTCATCGCCGTCCTCATCCCCGTACGACGGCCGGCGAAAGCCGACGCGCCCGTCGCGGATCCCACCGGGCCCACGACGCCCGAGGCCGCCGCGAACACGGCCTGACATGGCCGAAAGGGTTTGAGCCGCGCCCACCACCCGAACAGGTTGTCCTGTCCTAGCGAGGGGCAGGACAACCCGCTTTCGCCTCGAACCGCTCCCCGCCCCGGCCGTAGACTCGCCGGATGGCGAAGTATTTCGACGTACATCCCGAAAATCCCCAGCGGCGCACCATCACCACCGTGGCCGAAAGCATCCGCTCCGGCTCACTCGTCGCGTATCCGACGGACTCCTGCTACGCGCTCGGGTGCCAGCTCGGCAGCCGCGACGGCATCTCCCGCATCCGCACGATCCGCGATCTCGACGACCGTCACCACTTCACGCTCATGTGCCAGAACTTCGCCCAGCTCGGGCAGTTCGTGCAGATCGACAACGACGTGTTCCGCGCGATCAAGGCCGCGACGCCCGGCCAGTACACCTTCATCCTTCCGGCGACGAAGGAGGTGCCGCGTCAGCTGCTGCACCCGAAGAAGAAGACCGTCGGCGTCCGCATCCCCGACCACGCCGTCGTCCAGGCGCTGTTGGAGGAGCTCGGCGAGCCGCTGCTCTCCAGCACCCTGCTCCTGCCCGACGAGGAGGAGCCGATGACGCAGGGCTGGGAGATCAAGGAGCGCCTCGACCACGAGGTGGACGTCGTCGTCGACTCGGGCGACTGCGGTACGGAGCCGACCACCGTCATCGACTTCTCCAGCGGCGAGCTGGAGATCGTACGACGCGGAGCGGGCGACCCCTCCCGCTTCGAGTGACCGGAGGCATGGGCGAGTCCACCGAGCCTGGCTCGCTTTCCCCGCCCGGCCCGCTCGGTACGCCTGACGATGCGTGACAGCCGGGCGGAAGGAGGCACACGGAAGCGGTGGCGGCGCCGAGGACGCCGCCACCGCCGCGGTGCGGCTGCTGTCGGTTGAGCGTGTGGCGCCGTTGATGCGGAGGCCGGGTGCGGGGACGCGCTTTCAGGCCGGGTCGAAGGCGCGGGAGCGGGGCTGGGTGCAGGACGGCCTGTCCCGGTGCCCGCCGACGCGCCGCGTTCCGTTACAACTGTCCCTCGCACTCCGTGAGCTCGGGCTCCTCCACCTTGTGCTCATCGGGCATCAGGGGCTTCAGGTGCTTGTTGTACAGCTCCATCCACGTCGAGGTCCCGCCGTCCCGCTTTTCCATGATCTTCGACAGGGCTCGGCACACCTCCTTCTTGAGTCCCTTCTCGCTGGGGTCCATCGCCACGCCGTATCCCTCGGCCCCGCCGTCGAAGGTGTCGACCATCTTCGTGTTGCCGAACCTGCTGGCGTATCCCGCGACGATGACGTCGTCCGTCGCCATCGCGTACACGTTGTTGCCCTTGGTGGTGACCTCGTGGGCGCACTCCTCGTAACCGGACGGGAAGTTCTTCTCGGCCGTCACCCCCTCGTCCTTGATCCACTGTTCGTACGTCGATCCTGCCGCCGTGCAGACCTCGGCGCTCTTGTCGTTCTTCAGGTCGTGCCGGCTGTCGATGTCCTTGTAGTTGTCCTTCTTGACCAGAAGCGCGCCGAGGGGGTTGTAGTAGGTGCCGGCGAACTCCACCCCGTCCTTCTTCTTCCGCTCCTCGCCGACGCTGTAGGTCGCCATCACGAGGTCCACGCGGTCCTTGGTCGTCACCATGGGCGCCCGCGTGCTGGACGTCACGGGATAGAAGCGGATCTCCTTCTTCTCCGGATCGGTGCTGTATCCCATCCGGCGGCCGATCTCCCTGGCCATGTCGATCTCGAAGCCCTCGAACGCGTTCCCGACCTTCTCGCTCAGGCCGGGCTGATCGGCCTTGACGCCGAACCACAGCGCGGAGTGGGTGTCCTTGTACCGCGGCTCCGCCGTGTTCTTGTCCGCTGCGGCGCCGCTCTTCGCCGGGGAATCGTCGGGCCGCCCCCATACGAACCATCCCGTTCCGGCGAGCAAGGCCGTACAGAGCACGGCGACCGGCACCTTCCACCGGCCCTGCCCGCCCCGCTCGGGGGACCCCGGACGGGCCACCGGCTCCGCTGGAGCGGACGCCCCGGGCCCGGGGGCCGGTTCTGTGGGCGGGCGGGCGGCGGACGGGGTGCCGGCGCCCGCGAAGTCCTGGGTGACGTCCCGCAGCATGCGCTCGGCCCCGGCCGCGACCGGGCGCTGCCCGGGGTCCTTCCGCAGCAGTGCCTCGATCAGCCCGGTGAGCGGTCCCGCGTACCTCATGGGCGGCACCGGGGAGTCGCGTACGGCGATCCAGATCTCGTAGCTGCTCCGCCCGTCGAACGGGCGTCGGCCCTCCACCATCTCGTACAGCGTGACGCCGAGCGCCCACAGGTCCGAGGCCGTGGAGGCGGGATGCGGCTGTTCGGGGGTACGGGTCAGCAGTTCGGGCGCGAGGTACTGGGCCGTGCCGATGACCTCGTGGGTCCGGGTCACCTGCACGGCGCCCTCGAAGGTGGCGATCCCGAAGTCCATGAGCAGGGCGCGCCCGTCGGAACGGAACAGGATGTTGTGGGGCTTCACGTCGCGGTGCAGCACCCCGGCCTCGTGCGCGGCGGCCAGCCCGCGCAGCACCTGGAGGCCGATGCGTGCCGCGTGCGGCACGGAGAGCTGCCGCTGCTCGCGCAACAGGTCCGCCAGGGAACGCGGATCGAGCAGTTCCATGACGATCCAGACCTGGTGGCCGTCCTCGATCACATCGTGCACGGCCACCACGTTCCGGTGGCCGATCCGGGCAATGGCCCGCGCCTCACGGCGGGCTCGGCCGACCCACTCCGCCTGGGCGTCGGAGGAGACGGCCCCGGGGTGGAGCAGCCCCTTCACGGCCACCTTCCGGTCCAGGCTCGCGTCGAACGCCTCCCAGACCACCCCCATGCCCCCGCGTCCGAGTTGGCGTCGCAGGTGGTAGCGGCCTGCGATGACCGAGCCGGCGCCGTCACCCGACCCGCTTCCGGTCGAACCCCCGCTGTGCATCCGGCCCCCTGTGTGCGTCGGCGTAGTGAGCAACACTAGATGGATCGTCAGCCCGCCACGCGGGCCTTGACATCGGCGCTGACCGCACCTTCCGCATCCGGGACCGGGGACGCGTGTCCCCGGCCTCCTCCGCGGCCGCGGCGGGGGTCGCGGAGGTGCCGGCCGGGAGCGCGTTCCCTCCGCGCCGGCCCCCGCCGTCCCCGCCCGGCCTTCTCGCCGCAAGGGCACGCGGGTCCTTGATAGCGTCGCCCCAGCGACTGCGGAACACTCCCCGCCGGGGTCGTCGCTCTGCCGGGACGGCGCTGCCACCACGGGACGGCGGGTGCGGGTGGCAGGGGGACCTTCACGGCAGGGACGAAGAGAGCCGACGCATGAGCCTCGCGCAGTTGCACTACACCTCCGCGACCGGCGGGGACGGGCCCGCAACCGGCGAGGCCGAAGCGATACGGGCCCGCTTCACCGCAGTTGACGCCGCGATACCCGCGTCCGTGCTCACCGAGGCGGGGCCGCTCCTGGCGTACGAGACACCCACCGGTACCGCGCCCCGGCTCACGGACGCCGCGCTGCGGGAGCTGCCCGAGACGTTCAGCTTCAGCGTGCTCTCCGACGGCGGTCATCTGCTGGCCAGGACGGTGGCGGTCCGGCCCGCGCCGGGTGCCGACGTGGGCTTCCACGCGCACGCGGTCCATCTCCCTGCGGGTGCCCGGCTGCCGGGCGGCACGCTCCCGATCACCGCCTGCCGCTCCGCCCGCTGGGCCTCGACGACGCCGGACCGTACGCTGTCCGACCCGCTCACCACGCTGCCCGCCACCGGTCACCCCGCCCGCGAACGCGAGGGGCTGAACGACTTCGCCGTCTCCCGGGGCCCCTGGCTCGCCGGTGTCCTGGCCGATCTGCGCCGGCTGTGCGGGCCGGACACGTCCGAGCGGGTCGTCCTCGTCGAGCGGCAGAGCGCGGACGTGGCCCGGTGGATCGCGCTGGCCTGTGTGGCGCTGCCCGACGGGCTCGCCGAGCGGCTGACGTTCACCACCTACACCCGTCACCCGCGGCGGGCCCCGCAGCAGATCGTCGGAACGCTGCCGCAGGACGCGCACGACCTGACGGGCCCGGGTCTGCGCGTGCACACCTGCACCGGTCCGCGGCCGGAAGGGCCCGTGGCCGACGCCTGGGCGGAGACGGCCGCCCGGATCTGGCGGAGCCGCGCGCCGGAGCTCTTCCGGGAGGCGGCCGAGCTGCCCGGGGAGCCGTTCGCCGCGGGGCCGGTGGCCGTGACGGCCCTGTGCGCGGGCATCGCGTTGGGCACCGGGGGACGGGCCGCCGCCGCCGGCTGGGCCGCCGAACGGCCCTACGCGCTGGACGCCGAACGGACCCGGCAACTGGTCGGCGCCCTGACCTCGCCGGGGGTCGACGACCGCACCGGCCCCGAATTCGACGCCGCGGGGCGGCTCTTCGCCGCGCTCGACGGCCGCTCCCCCGCGACGACCACCGCCCCGCTGGCCGCGATGCTGGTCACAGAGGCGGTCCGCGGGGGCAACGGCTCCGTGGAGCTGCCGGGCCGCACCGCCTTCAGCGGTCCCGAGGGCGCGGCCGTCGCCTCGGTGCTCGGTCCGGAGATCCTGACCGAGCTGAGCGGCGCGGGCACGGGTCTCGACGTGGCCAGGACGGTGCAGCTGCTGCGGGTGGCCCGGCTGCTCGGCGTGGACTGCGCGGAGCTGCTGCCCCCGGTCGTCCGCCGGCTCGCGCCCGCCCTGCTGGAGCCCGGGGACGGGGAGCCGGGCTGGGCGCCGGCGCTGCTGGAGCTGATGGACGAGCAGTTCGACGTGCGTACGGCCCTGCTCGGGGCGCTGGACGGGATCGCGCCGCAGGACCCGTCGGGTGCCGAGCGGCTGCTGCGGCGGGTCCCGCTGCCGTTCACCGGCACCCAGTCGCTGCCGCACCTGCGGATGTGCGCCGAGGCCCCGGCGGCCAAGGCGAGCTGCGGAGCGGACCGGGTAGGCGCGGCGCACCGGGTGCTGCGGGCCGCCGGGGTCTCGCCGTTCGCGGAGCCACTGGTGCTGCGGACGGCCGTGGGACTGGTGTGGGGGGAGGACACGCCGACGGCCGGTGAGGCCCGGCTGCTACTGGAGGCCGCCACGTCGGACGCCCACCGGACGGCCGGCACCTGGTCCCACCTGGTCGCCGCGGCGCTCGGCGCCCCCGCCGCCGACGAGGAGGCGTCCGAGCTCGCCCACGACCTGCTGCGCGCTTTCCCGCAGGAGATCACGGGCCGGGAGCGCGGCGCGCTGCTGCTCCTGGAGTTCGCCCGTGAGATCCGTTCCGACGCGGCGGCGCCGGGGTGGGCGGAGCGGGCCCGCGCGCTGCGCAAGGACGCCGAGCCGGTGGAGGCCGACGTGCTCGGTCATGCGTTCGGGGCGCTCGCCACGCGGCTGCTCGCGCCGGACCGGCCCGAGGCCGAGCTGTACGCCCTCGTGCACAGCGGTGACCCGGATCTCGTCGCCGCGTACGGACGGGCCGCGCGCGGGGCCGGCATCCGCTCCCGTCTGCGGGCCGAACCGGCCTACGCCGCCGACTGCTTCGCCGTCTGGACCGCTCATCCGCACGCCGGGGCGGAGTGGAGCCGGACCGCCACCGCCCTGCTGGAGGAGGTGTTGCGCCCCGCCGTGCGCAAGCTCTCCGCCGATCAGGTCGCGGAGGTGCAGGAGGCCGTGGGGCGCTCGGGGAGCAGCGGCCGGGCGGAGGCCTTCCATGACTGGAACCGCCGGGGTCAGGGCACTCTGGGGCGGCTGGGCCGCCGGATCGCGGGCCGGGTGCGGCGGGGGTGAGCGCGCGAGTCGTCGGGGGCGCCACGTGCCGGGTACCTTGGGTACTTACCGATCTCGTGGGCCTCCTGGCGGGCTGCGTGAACCCCAGGAGGAACAGCGATGACGACGAACCGTGGGCGCAAGGACGTGATCCGCGACCGGATGGCGGCGACCGGTGAGTCGTACAACGTGGCCGCCCGCAATCTCAAGGCGATGAAGGACATGGGCGCCACGCGTGACGCCGTCCTCACACAGCGCTGGCGTCCGGCCGAATCCTTCGGCCTTCCGTGTCCGTGCGGCGGCACGTGCGAACCGGGCGAGACGTGCGAGCGGTGCCACGCCCGGCACCGGCACGTGGCCCGGTACCCGGGCAGCGCCACGGAGGTGGAGACGTGGGTGGACCGGTACGAGTGCACCGGCTGCTCCGCCTCGTACACGCTGATCGTCCAGCTGCCGGGCCGGCCCTGGGGGGTCGCGGAGACGGTGATCCAGGGGGGCTCGGCCGAGCCGGTCGTGCGGGCCCGGGTCTTCCCCGGCGTGGTGCACCCGCTGCTGAAGCCGGAGACGCCGGAGGAGGACTGACGGGTCCGTCAGTCCTCCTCCCGGAGCGGGCTCAGGCGTCGGGGGTCAGCCGCAGGGAGATCGAGTTGATGCAGTACCGCTGGTCCGTCGGGGTCGGGTAGCCCTCGCCCTCGAACACGTGGCCCAGGTGTGAGCCGCAGCGGGCGCAGCGGACCTCGGTGCGGACCATGCCGTGGCTGCGGTCCTGGATCAGTTCGACCGCGTCCGTGTCCTTCGGGTCGTAGAAGGACGGCCAGCCGCAGTGCGACTCGAACTTGGTGTCGGAGCGGAACAGCTCCGCGTCACAGGCGCGGCAGGAGTAGACGCCCGTGGTCTTGGTGTCGGTGTATTCGCCGACGAAGGCCGGCTCGGTGCCCGCCTTGCGCAGGACGGCGTACTCGGCGGGGGAGAGTTCCTCCCGCCACTGCTCGTCCGGCTTCTCGATGTCGTACGCCACGATGGCTCCCTCAGCTCGACAGGTGTTCCAGGATCTGCGGGCCGAGGTCCGTGACGTCGCCCGCTCCCATGGTGAGAACGAGGTCGCCGGGCTTCGCCATTCCCGCGATGACCTCGGGGACCTTCGCCTTGTCGTGCACGGCGGTGACGTCGGCGCCGGCGGCCTTCGCGGCGTCGATGATCAGGGCGCTGGTGACGCCGGGGACCGGGTCCTCACGGGCCGGGTAGATGTCGAGGACCACGGAGGCGTCGGCCAGCGCCAGGGCCTGCCCCATCTCGGTGCCGAGTTCCTGGGTGCGGGAGAACAGGTGCGGCTGGAAGACGACCAGGATGCGGGCGTCGGTGGCGGCGCCGCGCATCGCTTCGAGGTCGGCCGTCATCTCGGTGGGGTGGTGGGCGTAGCTGTCGATGACCTGGACGCCGGCCGCCTCGCCCTTGAGCTGGAGGCGGCGCTTGACCCCGGTGTACGTGCCGAGGGCCGAGGCGAGGTTGTGGGCGGGGATGCCGAGGGCGACGCCCGCCGCGAGGGCGGCCACGGCGTTCAGGGCGTAGTGACGGCCGGGCACCGAGACGGTGAAGGTGAGGTACTTCCCGTTCAGGACGACGGTGACCTCGCTGGTCAGACCGCGTGGGGTGATCTTGTGGACGCGGACGTCCGCGGTCTCGGACTCGCCGTACGTGACGACGTTGAGCCCGGAGAGGTCGCGCACCCGGCGGGTCAGCTCGACGGCGCCCGCCTGGTCGGCTGAGACGACCAGGGTGCCGTCGGGCGCGATCTTGCCGGTGAAGGTCTCGAAGGAGTCGTAGATCTCGTCCATCGAGGCGTAGTTCGCGTGGTGGTCGAGCTCGACGTTGAGGACGATCGCGACCTCGGGGTCGTACTTCTGGAAGCTCCGGTCGCTCTCGTCGGCCTCGGCGACGAAGATCGCGCCTTCGCCGTGCGTGGCGTTGGTGCCGGGTCCGGCCAGGTCGCCGCCGATGGCGTACGAGGGGTCGAGGCCCAGCTCGGTGAGGGCGACGGCCAGCATGGACGTGGTGGTCGTCTTGCCGTGGGTGCCCGCGACGGCGATGGACCGCAGGCCCCGCATGAGGGACGCGAGGGCGTCGGAGCGGTGCACGACGGGGATCGAGAGCTCCCCGGCGCGCACCAGCTCCGGGTTGTCGTCGCGGATGGCGCTGGAGACGACCACGCACGTGGCGTCGTCGGCCAGGTGGCCGGCGGCGTGCCCGATGTGGACGGTCGCCCCCAGCGCGCGGAGCGCCTCGGCCGTGGCGGACTCCTTGGAGTCGCTGCCCGCGACCTTCGCACCCCGCCGGCTGAGGATCTTCGCGATGCCCGACATCCCGGCGCCGCCGATGCCGATGAAGTGCGGCCGTTCCATGGCGGCAGGAATACCGGGTGCCATGCGTCTGTCTCCCAGGGTGGTGCGGGTAGGGGCTCCCAGCCTATTCGCTGTGCGCGAAGAGCTTGAGCACCGGTACGCCGACCTTGTGCCGGGCGCGGGAGGCCCAGTCGCGGTGGAAGAACTCCTCCACGTAGTGCGGGGCGGTCAGGACGATGACCTCGTCGGCCTCCGCCTCGTCGACGACGGACGTGAGCTTGTCCAGGGGGTGGTCCTCGATCACCTGTCCGACGGCTTCGCAGCCCGCCTGGCGCAGGGCCTCCAAGGACACCTCCAGTGCGAGCTCGGCGGACTGTCTCGCGTTCTTCCCCTCCGGCTCCTCGCTCTCCTTCGCCGCTTCCTTCAGCTCGCCCATCGCCAGGTCGTCGATGGCCCGCAACAGCACATCAGCCTGGTCTCCACGCGGCTGCATGAGCACGACGAAGGAGGTCGGCTCCTCCCCGTGCAGGGTGGTGACGAACTCGACGTCCTCGGAAGTGAGGGGCTTCTCGATCATCAAAACGCTGGTGAACACCACAGGGGCCCTTCTGCTTCAGTGGCCGTGGCCGGTCACTGCTGAAACCATCCTTCCCCGTGCTCGCACGGGGTCTGCTTGATCCATTCTGCCCGTCGAACACTAACCGGAACGAAATATTCCGCTCATTCCGGGATCCGGCGGTACCGGGAGAAGAGGAACCCGGCCTCCTCCAGCAACGATGCCAGGGCGAATCGTTCCGGCACGGCCACCGACGCACCGCCCGCGATGCGCTGCGCGTCACCGGCCGTGAGCAGGGGCGCCAGGGTCAGGCACAGCTCGTCCAGCACACCCTCCGCGACGAACTGGCCGAGCAGCCGGGGCCCGCCCTCCGTCAGCAGCCGCCGGTGCCCGAGGGCGGCCAGTTCCCGCACGGCGCGCGCGGGGTCCACCCGGGACCCCTCCCCCGCGATCACCACCTCGGCGCCCGCCTTCCGGGCCGCCGCGATCCGGTCCGGCGGCGCGCCCGCGCCGGTGAGCACGAGCGTCGGAACCAGCGGCGCGGTGAAGAGGGGCAGCGAGAAGTCCAGGTCCAGACTGCCGCTCACCACGGCGACGGCCGGCGCCGGCCCCTGCCCGGCCGCCTCCCGCCGGGCGGCGAAGTCCTCCCGGGCCCGGGCCGGGCGGTACCCCTCCAGCCGTACGGTCTCCGCGCCCGCGATCACCACGTCGGCCAGACCCCGCAGGGTGCCGAAGATGCGCATGTCGCTCTCGCAGGAGATCGGCTGCGAGCGGCCGTCGTGCTGGGCGGCGCCGTCGAGGGTGGACACCATGTTGGCGCGCAGCCAGGGGCGGTCGTCGGCGGGGTAGGCGTAGGCGTCGGCGAGGGCGTCCAGACTCCACTCGCCCCGGTCGTCGGCCGCTGTCAGGTCGGTCACAGGGAACAGGCGTCGCATGTCCGGCAGTCTGACACGGCCGTAAGCTAGAGAGTTGTGTCCTCCTCCACCGCCGTGCCGGGGTCCAGCCCCATAGCCGAAACGGCCCCGCTGTCCCTGTGCGCCCTCGAGCCGCACGTCCCCGCCGACCGCCTGGTCGCCGAGATGGTGCCACCGCCGCGCTTCGACTCGGTGCGTTTCGACACGTACGTCCCCGACCCCCGCCAGCCGAGCCAGATCGAGGCCGTCAAGGTCCTCGCCGACTTCGCGGCCGGGCTCGGCGGGGCCCACGCCAGCGGGGCCGGGAAGCGCAAGTGGTTCGGGAAGAAGGCGGCCGCCGCACCCAGCGGGCCGCGCGGCGTCTATCTCGACGGCGGCTACGGCGTCGGCAAGACGCATCTGCTCGCCTCCCTCTGGCACGCCACGCCCGCCGCGCCCTCGCTGAAGGCCTTCGGCACCTTCGTCGAGCTGACGAACCTGGTCGGGGCGCTGGGCTTCCAGCAGACCGTCCGGACGCTGAGCGGGCACCGACTGCTGTGCATCGACGAGTTCGAGCTCGACGACCCGGGCGACACCGTGCTGGTCTCCTCCCTGCTGAGCCGGCTGGTCGAGGCGGGAGTGGCGCTCGCCGCGACCTCCAACACGCTGCCGGGCAAGCTCGGCGAGGGCCGCTTCGCCGCGGCCGACTTCCTGCGGGAGATCCAGGGGCTCTCCGCGCACTTCCGTCCGCTGCGCATCGACGGCGAGGACTACCGCCACCGCGGTCTGCCCGACGCGCCGCCGCCGTACTCCGAGGAGCAGGTCACCAAGGCGGCGTACGCGACCGAGGGCGCGAGCCTGGACGACTTCCCCGCGCTGCTCGATCATCTGGCCCGCGTCCATCCGAGCCGGTACGGCGCGCTGACGGACGGCATCCGGGCGGTGTGCCTCACCGAGGTGCAGCCGGTGCCCGACCAGTCGACCGCGCTGCGGCTCGTGGTGCTCGCGGACCGGCTGTACGACCGGGAGGTACCGGTGCTCGCGTCCGGGCTGCCGTTCGACCGGCTGTTCAGCGAGGAGATGCTGAACGGCGGGTACCGGAAGAAGTACTTCCGGGCAATCTCCCGGCTGACGGCGCTGGCACGCGACGCAAAGGGGCTGGTGGCGCAGTAGGTTCGGGGGCGTGACAACGGCGAGGCACGACGGAGTGCCTCGCCACCCCCGTACAACCGCGCATTCCGTTTGAAGGGAACCAGCATGGCTACCACGCGTCAGGCGCACACGGTCTGGGAAGGCAACCTGATCGAGGGCAAGGGCGTCGTCACCCTCGATTCCTCCGGAATCGGGGAGTACCCGGTCTCCTGGCCGTCCCGCGCGGAGAAGGCGAACGGCAAGACCAGCCCGGAGGAGCTCATCGCCGCGGCCCACTCCAGCTGCTTCTCGATGGCCCTCTCCAACGGTCTCGCCACGGCCGGCACCCCGCCGACCCGGCTCAACACCCAGGCCGAGGTCACCTTCCAGCCCGGCACCGGCATCACGGGCATCCACCTCACCGTCGAGGGCGAGGTGCCGGGTCTCGACGAGGCGGGCTTCGTCAAGGCGGCCGAGGACGCGAAGGCCAACTGCCCGGTCAGCCAGGCGCTGACGGGCACGACGATCACGCTCAGCGCCTCGCTCGCCTGATCCGTCTCCCCCACTGTCCCCGGGCCGGCCCCCGCCGCCCGGGGACAGTGCTGTTCCCGGGCGGCGCGGTGCCGCTCCGCGCTCGCCGAGACGCACCGACGGCGTCCCGGACGCGACACCCGGCCCGGCTCCGGATCGGCTTTCCGTCCGCTCCGCCCCCGGAGCGTCGGGCCAGGACCGGCCACTTGGCCGTGCCCACGTTCATGGAGGGCCTCGAACGGGCAGGCCTGCTTTTGACAATGCCATGTCACCTGTCCGCCAACAGGGAGTTGCCCATGTCAACCGCACCCCGCCGCCTCGCGACCCGACGTCAGATCCTGGCCACGAGCGGCGCCGCCGCCGCCACGATCGCCTTCACCGGGGCCTTCACCGAACTCTTCGCGGGGACCTCCGCCGCCCGCGGCCACGCGGGCTACGGCCCGCTGGTTCCCGACCCCGACGGACTCCTCGATCTGCCGAAGGGATTCCGCTACCGGGTGCTGTCCCGGGAGGGCGACCCGCTCCGCTCCGGCGAGGGGCCGGTCCCCAGCAACTGCGACGGCATGGCGGCGTTCGCCGGCCGCCGCGGACACGTACGGCTCGTGCGCAACCACGAGAACCGCGTCACCGCGAAGATCGCCGTGCCGACCGTCGAGGGCCTCACGTACGACCCGATGGGCAAGGGCGGCTGTACGGCCCTGGAGCTCGACGGCCGGGGCAGCGTCCTCGGCGAGCGCGTCGCCATCGCCGGTACCGCGGTGAACTGCGCCGGTGGGCGCACCCCTTGGGACACCTGGCTCACCTGCGAGGAGACCGAGGACAAGGCCGGGACCAACGGCTACACCAAGGACCACGGCTTCATCTTCGAGGTGGACGGCGCGAACCCGCACCGGACCGGCGCCGTGCCGCTGACCGCGATGGGCCGGTTCCAGCACGAGGCGATCGCGATCGATCCGCGCAACGGCGTCGTGTACGAGACGGAGGACGCGTTCGAGAAGCCGTTCGGCCTCTTCTACCGCTTCCTGCCCGAGAAGCCGCTCGGCGGCACGGGATCGCTCCGGGCCGGCGGCAGGCTGGAGGCGATGCGGGTGCCGGGCGTCCCCGACCTCTCCGCGGTCCAGGAGACCGGGACGAGCTTCGAGGGGATCGAGTGGGTCCGCGTACCGGACCCGCTGGCCGCCGGGACGCCCATCCGGTTCCAGGACTTCGGGCCGCAGGGCATCACCCACGGCCAGAAGCTGGAGGGCTGCTACTGGGGCGGCTCGTCCGTCTACTTCGTCTCCAGCTTCGCGCACAGCGCGGAGGGATCCGCGGCGGACCACTACGGGCAGGTCTGGCGGTACGAGCCGCAGCGGCGGCGGCTGACGCTGGTCATCGCCTTCGGCCCGGACACGGACATCCAACTGCCGGGCGAGTCGCCCGACAACATCACCCTGGCCTCCGACGGCGGACTGATGGTGTGCGAGGACGGCGGCGGCGCCCAGCACGTGTTCGGTCTGACCCGGCGCGGCGAGGTGTATCCGATGGCACGCGGCCGGCAGAACATCGGCACGGCCGAGGAGCCGGAGTGGGGCGAGTTCGCCGGGGTCACCTTCTCCCCCGACTTCGGCACGATGTTCGTGAACTGCTACACGCCGGGGACGACGTTCGCGGTGACGGGTCCGTGGCGCTGACCCGCTGAGGGCGGCGGCGCACGCTCTCCCGGCCGCCGGGGTGGCCGGGCTCCGCGAGGCGCGCCCGCCTCATGTGGAGCGCCGCCCGCGCCCCCCGACGGAGGAGTGAATCCGGGGGGCGCTCCACGATGCGGGCCGGTCCCGGTCAGATGATCGGTTACTTTCCGCCAGTGACCAATTTTGTACGCAAAATGACGACTATGGCCGTTCTGGGGGCGGTACTCGGAGGCGGGCTCGTCGGCTGCGGAACCTCGGGCCACCCCCGCGGCGACCGGCCCGCCTCCGCGGACCGCACGGCGGCCGCCACCGGCGCCTCGGCCCCCGCGACTCCCCCGGCCGCGAAGAAGCCCCCCACCGTGGCGCCCGGCCCCGCCGGGCTCACGTCCGTCTTCGAGCGCGGACGGCAGCACGCGCGGAAGGTCGTGGCGCTGACCTTCGACGCCGACATGACCGCCGACGAGGGTGCGCGGGCGGCGGCCGGCGAGCGCTTCGACAACCCCGGGCTGATCGCCCTGCTGCGCCGGCTGAAGGTCCCGGCGACCGTGTTCATGACCGGGCGGTGGGCCGAGGAGTACCCGGCCCAGGCCCGTTCCATCGGCACGGACCCGCTCTTCGAGATCGGCAACCACTCCTACAGCCACTACGCCTTCACCTCGCCCTGCTACGGGCTGCCGACCGTGGACAAGGACGCCATGCGCGGCGAGGTGGAGCGGGCCTTCGGCGCGATCCGCGAGACCGGCGCCCGCAATGTGGTGCCGTACTTCCGCTTCCCCGGCGGCTGCTACGACGACATTTCGCTGCGCACACTCGCGCCGGAGAACGTGACCGCCGTCCAGTGGGACGTGGTCAGCGGTGACGCCTTCGCGACGGACGCGGACGCGGTGGCGGAGCAGGTGCTGGACGGGGTGCGGCCCGGTTCGCTGGTCGTCATGCACTGCACGCGCAGCGCGGCGCCGGTCACGGACGAGGCGGTGCGTCAGGTCGTTCCGGAACTGCGCGCGCGTGGCTACCGCTTCGTGAAGGTGTCGGAGCTGATGGCCGGCTGACGCGGCGGCCGTTCAGCCCGAACAGGCCGTGCGCTCAGCCTCCTGCCACGCGCAGACCGGGCAGAGCGTGACGCCCTTGACGGACTCGGGATACTCGGTCGGCTTCCGGCACAGCACGCACGCGGCGTACGGCGGTCCGGCGGCGGGCTCGGGTGCGGCAGCGGCCGGCGTCTCGCAGGACGACTCCTCGGCGCGTTCGTTCGCGGGCTCGTTCATGGACAGGAGCCTACTCAGCCGCGTACGGACGTGAGCCGGCAGGCGAGCGCGGCGGCGGCGGCCGCCACGGCCACCGCCCCGAGGAACGGAAGGAGCGGCACGTGCACCGTGCCGGTGTGCGAACCGGTGACCAGCCCCGCCACCGCGTACTTCGCGGGCGATCCGCCGGTCACCAGCGCCAGCAGCGCGGCGAGCACGGTCGCGGCGAGGGACCACCCCCGCCGGTGCAGCAGCGGGCGGGCGCACAGCGCGCCGACCGCCGCCCCCAGCAGCGCGCAGCAGGCGGTGGCGAGCAGCCCGGCGAGCCCGGCGGACAACAGGGGGACCTGGACCGTGTGGTCCGTACTGGCCGGCTCGCTGATCAGCAGCACGACTGCGGTGGCGGCCGTGCCCAGCAGTCCGGCGCAGCCCAGCGCGGCGAGCAGTGAGGCCAGGTGGGCCCGCGGCTGCCCGCCCACGGCCGCGGCGACGACGGTCCGGGCGGCCGGGGGTTCCTGGGTGACGCAGATCCGCACGAGCCACGCGGTGACGGGGAGCAGCCCGGCCGCGGTGAAGCCGAGCGAATCCAGCACGGGCTGCCCCGAGCGGACGCCGACGCCCAGGAAGGCCGCGTACAGCAGCAGGGGCGCGAGCCAGCGCTGGGAGCGCAGCAGGAGTGCGGTCTGATAGCGGATCAGCGCGGTCATGCCGCCTCACCGGGGTCGCCGGGCACGGCCGAGAGGTGCCTGATGTGCCAGGGCGGGCGGGCCGTGAGCAGGGCGGACAGCAGGGCGTCGGAGTGGGCGGCCGCGACGGTCAGCCGCAGCGCTCCGTCCTCGGCGGCGGTTCGTACGGGGGCGCCGGGCAGGGCGGCAGGGAGCGGGGCGCCGGGTGGGCCGGTCACCTCGATCCGCACCCGGGGGCCCGCGGCCGTCCCGGCAGGCGTGAGGGGCGTGACGGTCGTGCCGAGTCCCTCGATCCGGAACGCGGCGTCGACCGCGCCGGCGAGCCGGCCCGGGTCGTGGTCGACGAAGACGACGGTGGCGCCCGCGGCGACGCGCTCGGCGACGGCCCGGTCCAGTTCGCCCCGGGCCGCGGTGTCCAGGCCGGTCCACGCCTCGTCCAGGACCAGCAGCCGCGGTGCGGCCAGGAACGCCTGGGCGACGGCGACCTTCTGACTGGTGCCCTTGGAGAGCTCCGCCAGCGGTGTGCGGGCGTGTCCGGCGGCCCCGAAGCGGGCCAGCCACTCCCGCGCACGCCCGGCGGCCTCGGCCGGGCGCAGTCCGTGGATCCGGCCCAGGTGGACGAGGTAGCCGGTGGCTGTGAACGGGAGCGCCGCCGGAAACCGCTCGGGGACGTACGCCGTGCGCGGCCGGCCTCCGGTGATCCGGCCCTCGGTGGGGGCGTCGATCCCGGCGAGGAGCCGCAACAGGGTGGACTTGCCGGTGCCGTTGGCCCCCTCGACGCGGACCAGGGCGCGCGCGGGCAGACCGAGGTCGACCCCGCGCAGCACCCATGGCCCGGCGAGGCCGTACCGCCGGCCCACGCCGTGCAGTCGCAGGAGGTCGGAACTCAGTTGGACGACGCTTTCTCGGTCTTGAGCTCGCTGGGACGCACGATCACGAACCCCTCGCCGTCCAGGCGCAGCTGGACGGCCTCCCCCGAGCCACCGCGCAGCATCGAGCCGACGCTCTGCGAGCGGTGCAGCGAGGTGTTCAGGTGGGCGCTCCAGCCGACGACCGCGTCCGTGTCGACGCACACCGGCTGGTGCGGCGTGACCGGGATCACTATGGGGTGCCCCTCGCACATCAGGCCGAGCTTCCCGTGTCCGGTGAAGACGCTGTTGAAGAGGCCGCCGCCGGTCATCCCGGCGCCCTTCACTGTCTTGATCTCGTACGCGAGCGTGGCGTCGAAGCACAGGACGTTGCGGCCGTTGACGGTGAGGACGTCGCCCTGCTCCATCTCCACGATGAAGCAGTTGGCGGCCTCGTGCGCGAACCACGCCTCGCCCTGGCCGCGCACCGCCATCAGCGGCAGGCCCTCGCCCGTCACGGCGCGCTTGAGCATCCCCCCGAGGCCCTGGCCCTTGCGCTCGAACTGCAGATCGCCGCGGAAGGCGATCATCGACCCCTGGCGTGCGTGCATCTCGCCGTTGACCGCGTACTTGATGGATTTGGCGTTCTGCAAGGTCATTCCGGGCACGGTCGCCTGCTGTGCCATGTGCTCGCTGGAAAAGAGATCGCTCTTCATGCGGTGCATCCTCACCCGGAGGGTTTCATTCCGCCAAGAACGGGTTTCGGGGCGGCTGGCAGACTGGACGGGTGAGCAGCGACGACATCCCCGCATCCCCGTCCGTACCCGCCGGCCTGCCGACGGACAGTCCCTTCCGTTCCGAGCGGACGGACCGGGACGAAGCACCTCAGTACGTCCTCCCGTTGGTGGTGCACATCGAGAAGACGGCGCCCCCGGCCCGTAATGACGCGCTGCGCACGGCCGCCCGGGCGGTGCTGGTCATGCTCTCCGACGAGCGGTCGACGGGCGAGGGCGAGTGGGCCGGGGTGATGCGCGACTGGCAGGACGCCCGGATCCGGAAGGTGGTGCGGCGGGCGCGCGGCGCGGAGTGGCGCAAGGCCTGCGCACTGCCCGGGATCACCGTCACCGGCGAGGCGGCCGAGGTGCGGGTCCACCCGCCGGTGCCGCTCGACGGCTGGCCGAAGGAGCTCGCCAAGCTCCAGGTCTCGGGAACCCATCTGGACGACCTCGAACCGCCGGCCGCGCCCGACCCCACCGGGCCGGTCATCTGGCTGAACCCGGATCTCGCCATGTCGGCGGGCAAGGAGATGGCGCAGGTCGGACACGGCGCCCAGCTCGCCTGGTGGGAACTGCCGGAGACGGAACGTGAGGCGTGGCGCGAGGCCGGCTTCCCGCTCTCGGTCGCCACCGCGCCGACGGACCTCTGGAAGGAACTCATGGTGAGCGGACTGCCGGTGGTGAAGGACGCCGGGTTCACCGAGATCGCCCCCGGGGAGACCGTCGCGGTCGAAGGAGGCAGTCGCTTCTGCCCCCTGCCCCGCACCCGCCTGCCGTAGGCGCAGGCCGTCGACCCGACGACGACATTCGTACAGGACGGCGGGCCGGCGGCCCCCGCATCATCCTTCGCATGAGTGAGCACAGCGTCGAGTTCGCGCACGGGATGCACCTGGTCCACGACGGCCCCCAGCAGGCGCCGCCCCTGTTACTGATCCACGGATCGGGGGTCGGGCGCCTCCTGGGGCCCTGTGGTCCCGGCGCTCAGCGCCCACCACCACGTCATCCGGGTCGATCCACCCGGCTGCGGCCAGTCCCCGCCCCCGGCGTCGTACGACGTGCCCTCGCGGGCGGGCCGGGTGGCGGCGCTGCTCGAGCTCACCCCCACCGCCGTGGCGGTCGCCCCGTGGCTCGCGATCGACCACGTCGCGTGGCCACGCCGGTCACGGCTTTCCGCCCGGGACGTTGAACGGTCCGGTCCGCCGATACGTACCTCCTGACACCGTCGCACTGGCAATACTGCCCAGTAGGTCGAACGGCCGGTCGTTCCCGGCCGGTGCGACCGGCGGTTGATTGGACGCCGTCACGCCTCGGCCCGGGAGAGACCTCTGTGCGACGCATCAACGGAACGGCCCTCATCATCGCGGCGCTCGTCGCCACGCTAGGCGCCCTCGCCTACCCGGTCTGGTCGTACGCCGACCGCTCCGGCACCGGTCAGGCCAATCTCGACGCGTCGACCGTCGCGACCCAGTGGGGTCCGCTCTCCGCGACCGACCGGGACTTCCTGGTGAAGGTGCGCCTGGCCGGGCTCTGGGAACTGCCCGCCGGGCAGCAGGCGATCGAGCGGGCGCCGACCGAGGCGATCAAGGCGGCCGGGGACCATCTGGTCGTCGGACACACGGATCTGGACCGCAGGTCGCGGGAGGTGGCCGCCAAGCTGGGCGTGGAGCTGCCGAACCAGCCGACCGAGCAGCAGCAGGGCTGGCTGCGGGAGATGACCGCGGCGAGCGGCCCGGAGTACGAGCGCAAGTTCGCCAATCTGCTGCGGGACTCGCACGGGAAGGTCTTCGCGCTGATCGCCCAGGTCCGGCACACCACCCGCAACTCGCTGATCCGGCAGCTGGCGTCCGACGCCAACGTCACCGTGCTCGACCACATCACCATGCTGGAGGGCACCGGCTTCGTCGACTTCGACGCCCTGGCCCGCGAGGCGGCGGGGGCGGCCACGGCCAGCCCGACCGGACCGCCGGTGGCGCCGAGGGGCTCGGTCCTCCCGCAGCCGGTCCCGGCGGCGCCGACCGGGAACCAGTCGTTCACCTCGCGGCCCTCCACCGTGCCGATGCCCTGAGCGCACCGGGCCGGCGGAGGACTCGGAACCTCAAATCGAGCTCTGAACGTCCCCCTCTCCGGGTTGACCGCCGTCCGGCGGGGCGATGACCCCTGCACGGAGCGGAGGAGGGGGACACCATGAAGCTGGGGATCGGGATCGGCTGGCGGCCGGAGATCGCCGAAGCGGTGGAGGCGCTGCCGGGGATCGACTGGGTGGAGGCGGTGGCGGAGAACCTCTGCGCCGACCATCTGCCCGCCTCCCTGGTGCGGCTGCGGGAGCGCGGCGTCACGGTGGTGCCGCACGGGGTCTCGCTCGGCCTCGGCGGGGCCGACCGCCCCGACCCGGGCCGGCTCGCCGCCCTGGCGGCCCGGGCCGGCCTGCTGGGCGCGCCCCTGGTGACCGAGCACATCGCGTTCGTCCGGGCGGGCGGCGCGCGCACCGCCACACCCGCGCTGGAGGCGGGGCACCTGCTGCCCGTGCCGCGTACGTGGGCGGCGCTGGAGGTGCTGTGCGAGAACGTGCGCGTGGCGCAGGACTCGCTGCCGGTGCCGCTGGCACTGGAGAACATCGCGGCGCTGATCTCGTGGCCGGACGAGGAGCTGACGGAGGGGCAGTTCCTGGCGGAGCTGGTCGACCGCACGGGCGTGCGGCTGCTGATCGACGTGGCCAACCTGCACACGAACCACGTGAACCGGGGCGAGGACCCGGCCACGGCCCTCGACGAACTGCCGGTGGAGGCCATCGCGTACGTCCACGTGGCGGGCGGCGTGGAGAAGGACGGCGTCTGGCACGACACGCACGCCCACCCGGTCACCGCTCCGGTGCTCGACGTCCTCGCCGAGCTCCGCTCCCGCGTGGCCCCGCCCGGCGTCCTGCTGGAGCGCGACGACGACTTCCCGCCCGCGGCCGGGCTGGCGGCCGAACTGGACGCGATCCGCGCCACACTCGACGCGGACCGGGGCGGCGTACGACGGCCCGCCGCCCGCACGCCGAAGGCCGGATGCCCGGTCGACGCGGCACCCGGCGGCCACGCCCCGACAGCCGGGACCGTGGAGCCGGAGGCGCTGCGGGACCGGGTCGCGGTCGCCCAGGCCTCGCTGCTCTCCGCCCTCGTCGCGGGCACCCCCGTCCCCGGGGGCTTCGACCACCGCCGGCTCGCCGTCCAGAGCCGTGCGCTGGCGGCCAAGCGCGCCGACGTCGTCGCCAAGGTGGCCCCCGAACTCCCCGAGATCCTGGGGCGTGGCTACCGGGAGGCGTTTCTCGCGTACGCCAGGAGCCGTCCGATGTCCGCCGGATACCGGCGTGATGCCCTGGACTTCGCCGAGCAGCTGCTCATCGCCGACCGCCCCGAGGACGAGGCGGCCCGCCGCCGGCTGACCCGCTGGTGGCAGGACCGGGCGGCTCCCCGGCCGCCCCGCCGCACCACCTGGCCGGTCCGGGCGGCCCGTTCCGTACGCGTGGGGAGGTGACCGGGATGAACGTGCTCGCCCTGGTCCTGACCATCGCCGTGGCGGTCTCCTCGACGCTGCTGATCGTGGGGTCGGGCCGCGCACGCCGCGGATCCGACGGCATCGTCCACGACCTGTCCGAGGTGGCGTTCCTGAACGGCGGACCCGGCCGGGTGGTGGACACCGCGCTTGCCGCGATGCTGGAGGACGGCCGGCTGGTCGTCGGCGGCCCCGGGATCGTCGCGGTCCGACGAGCGGTCGCGCACGACCCGGTGGAGCGGGCCGTCCTCCAGGAGCAGGCCGCGGCGCCGAGCGGAGCCCTGCACACGCTGCGGAACGCGGTGATGCGCCATCCCGCCGTGCAGGAGCTCGGTGACGGCCTGGCCGGGCGTGGTCTGCTGCACGTGCCGGGGGCGAACCGGAAGTGGCGCCGCTGGGGCCTGACGCAGGGGCTCGTCTGCCTGCTCGGCCTGCCGGCCTCCTTCGCGCTGACCATCGCCCAGTTCGTCTCGGCCGACAGCTACGAGCAGACTCCGGTGCCCTTCATCATCAAGGTGTTCCCGGCGCTGCTCGCGGGCACCGTGATCGGGCTGGTCCAGGCGGGCGCCGCCCGCGCCCGGATCACCAAGGCGGGCCGCAGGGCCACCGCGGAGTTCGCTGCCGCCCACGCGTACGGGACGGGCGCGGCCCATCAGGTGGCGACGGCGGGACCGCGGGCCCTCACCGACCCGGGCCTGCGGGCGCATCTGACGACGGCGGCACGGATGAGGCCCGTGGGAGCACCCGCGCCCTCGCACCACTCCTCCGACTCCTCGGGGCTCCTGCTCGCACCGGCGGTGTGGTGCGCCGGGTCCAGCCCCGGCGACGGTGGCTGCGGCGGTTCCGCCGGGCACGGCGGCGGGGGCGCGGGAGGCAGCGGGTGCGGCTCGGGCTCCGGCTCCGGCTGCGGTTCCGGGTCCGGTTGCGGTTCCGGATCGAGCTGCGGCAGCAGCTCAGGCTCCAGCTGCGGCAGCAGTTCCGGTTCCAGTTGCGGCAGCAGTTCCTGAGCGCGGTGCGTCCGCATCCTGAAATCCCCTGGCGCTCCGTGCCGGTCTCGCATAGAAATCCGGCATGCTCTGGGTTGTGTTCCTGCTGGTCGCGTGGGGTGCGGCGGCCCTCTCCTGTGTCCGGCTCTGCCTCGCGGCCGCCCGTCCGGCCCCGTCGTCGGGCGCCCCGTCCCGGGAGGCGCGAGGGGTGGCGCGCGCGGCGGACGGTCCCGCGCTCACCCTCTACGAGACCGCCTTCCTGGCCGGCGGTCCGCACCGGGTCGCCGATCTGGCGCTCGTCACCATGCATCTGCGCCGTCGGCTGCTGCTCGCGCACACCGGCTGGGCGACGGTGGTCGACCCGGACGGCCGGGACGAGGTGGAGCGCACGGTGATCAGGGCCATCGGTCCGCAGGGCCAGGCGCCGATACCGCCGGTCCGCTCGGCGGCCGCCGCGGCAGACGCCGTACGCGCCCTCGCCGACCGGCTCGTCGCCGCGGGGCTGGCCCTGCCGGGCGGAGCGGGGAGGGACGTCGTGGCGGCGGTGCGGGCGGTGCGCGGGGCCTCGCTGCTGGTGGCCGCGCTGGGCGCCGCCGCGCTGCTCACCCCCGGCCGGGAACAGCGGCCGGGCGGCGCCGGGGTGCCGGTGCTCGTCTGGTTCGGGCTGCCGCTGCTGCTGACCCTGGGCTGTCTGGCCATCGCCCGGATGGAAGTACATCCGTACAGCTCCTGGGCCTCCCCCGCCGGGCAGCGGCTGCTGGCCGCGCGCACGGCGGCCGCGGGCGGCCCCGAGGGCGACGTGCTGGTGGCGGTCGCCGTCAGTGGCGTGCGCGCGGTGGCCGACCCGGCGCTGCGGGCCGCGCTCGGCGCCGCACGGCACGTCCCGTGAATGACACCGGTGCGGCGCGCTGGGAGCGCGCCGCACCGGGAGCCGAACCCGGTGTCGCTGGAACGGCGGGCGGCACGGTGTGCCGCGGGTTCCGCCGTCTGATCTTCCGGGTTGGGGTGATCGGAACCCGCTCGCTACGCGAGCCCGGCCACCAGGTCCGCGACCGACTTGCGCCGGCCGGTGAAGAAGGGGACCTCTTCGCGGACGTGCATCCGCGCCTCGGAGGCCCGCAGGTGACGCATGAGGTCGACGATGCGGTGCAGTTCGTCGGCCTCGAAGGCCAGCACCCACTCGTAGTCGCCGAGGGAGAAGGAGGCGACGGTGTTGGCGCGGACGTCCGGGTAGCCGCGTGCCATCTTGCCGTGGTCGGCGAGCATGCGGCGGCGGTCCTCGTCCGGCAGCAGGTACCAGTCGTAGGAGCGCACGAAGGGGTACACGCTGACGTAGTCACGCGGCGTCTCGTCGGCGAGGAACGCCGGGACGTGCGACTTGTTGAACTCCGCGGGGCGGTGCAGCGCCATGTTCGACCAGACCGGGTCGAGGCTCTTGCCCAGCCGGGTGCGCCGGAAGAGGTTGTACGCCTCCTGCAGCGCGTCCGAGGTCTCGGCGTGCCACCAGATCATCACGTCGGCGTCGGCGCGCAGGCCCGAGACGTCGTAGGTGCCGCGGACGGTGATGTCCTTGGCCGCGAGCTGGTCGAACAGCTCCTGGACCTCACCGGAGTACGCCGCGCGGTCCGTGTCCGCGGGCAGCACGTCGCGCAGCTTGAAGACGGACCACAGGGTGTAGCGGACGACGTCGTTGAGGTCCTTCGCCTTCTTGCCGGCGTTGGGGCCCTTGCTTGATGTCACAGTCTCGGGAGCACTCATACGGCTATTGTCCCGCCTCGCTCCGTGTGCCCTGAACCAGGGTGGGGGTGGCGATGATCTCTCCGCCGGTTCCCTCCGCGGCCTCCCCGCCGCTCTCCCCCGCGATCTCCCCGAGGATCTCGTCCGCCGCGCGGTGGGCGCTCGCGATGCAGGCGGGGATGCCGACGCCGTCGTAGACCGCGCCGCAGACGCGCAGCGCGGGCAGTTTGGCGACCTCCTCGCGAATGCGGGCGACCCGGCCGAGATGGCCCACGGGGTACTGGGGCAGGCCGCCGATCCACCGGGTGACCTCGGTGGCGACGGGCTTCGCGGCCAGTCCGGTCGCCGCGGCGAGGTCGCTCAGCGACACGTCGACGAGTTCGCCGTCCTCGCGGTGCAGATGGTCCTCCTCGCCGTAGCGGCCAACGGAGGTCCGCAGGACGAACAGGTCCGGCGCCGCGTCGGCGACCCACTGCCACTTGTGGGTGGAGAAGGTGGCGGCCTTGATGGTGTGGCCGTCGACGGGGGGCACCAGGAAGCCGGAGCGGCCGTCGAAGGCCGGGGAGGCCGTCACGTCGGAGCGCCGGAAGGCCAGGGTGACCAGGGCCATCGACGCGTACTCGACGCCCGCCAGTTCGGCGGAGGCGGCCGGGGACTCGGCGGCGAGGAGGGTGGAGGCGGACCAGGCGGGGGCGGCGAGGACGATGCCGTCGGCCGCGATCACCCGGGTGTCGGTGCGCACGTCCCAGCCGTCGGCGGTACGGGTCAGGCCCAGCACGGGGGTCTCGGTGAGGATCTCGCCGCCCCCGGCGCGTACGGCGCCGGCGACGGCGCCCGGCAGTGTGCCGAGGCCTCCGTCGATGCCCTGGAAGACCGGTCCGGCCTGCTGCCGGGCGGCGGCCTGCTCCTGGATGCGGGTGACCCCGTCGAGCAGCGACTCCGCCTGCTGGGCGACCTCGAAGAGCTGCGGTACGGCGGCGCGCATCGAGATCCGGTAGGCGTCGCCCGCGTACACCCCGCCCAGGAGGGGCTCGACCAGCCGGTCGACGACCTCGCGGCCGAGCCGGTCGGCCACGTAGGCTCCGACGGCCACGTCGTCGCCGACGGCGGTCGGGGTGAGGTCGCGTTCCTGGGCGACGCGGGCGAGGCCCTCGGGCGAGAGCACGTCACCGAGGACCGCCGGGTCGCCCGGCACGCCCATCACATGGCCCTTGGGCATGGGGCGCAGCGCGTCGCGCGTCCACAGCGCGGCGGTGGCGGTGGCGGGCGGCTGGAGCCGGTCGCCGAGGCCTACGGCACGGGCCAGGCCGACCGCCTCCGGCCGGCGGGCCAGCATGGACTCGGCGCCGAGGTCGACCCGCACGCCCGCGACCTCACCGGTCATCAGCTTGCCGCCGAGCCGCTCGGTCGCCTCCAGGAGCGTGACCTTCAGACCGGTGCCGAGGAGCCGGTGGGCGGCCGCGAGTCCGGCGATGCCGCCGCCGATGACGACGACGTGGCCGGCGGCCCTGTCCGCGCGATGTGTTGAACGCTGCATGCCCCCACTCTCTCAAACCTCTTCCGAGTCCTGACCGTGACCGCTTCGAAACCGGCTGCGCGCAACCCGGACCGCCCCCTCGTACGTCGAACCGAAGCCATCAAGCACCCGTCCTGGGGGGACAGTTATGCAGGCTTCACCCATCGCCCGTACCGGCAGACGAACGGCGGGCCCCGGAGCCCGTCGCACCCGCACCGCCCTCGCCGCCGGACTGCTCACCGCCGTCCTGGCGCTGAGCGGCTGCGGCGCGGCATCCGACAGCTCCGACGCGGCGTCCGACGAACGCGCCGCCGCTCCCGCCGGCCAGAAGAAGGCGGACGCCTCCGCGGCGGGCGCCGAGGAGGGGGCGGCGAAGCCGGGGGCGCCGGCGAAACGGAATCCGCCGGCCGCCACGCACGTCATCCGTACCGCCTCCCTGTCGGTGGAGGTGAGGAGCGCGTCCAAGGCGGCCGCCGCCGCCCGTGAGGTGGCGCAGAACGCCGGTGGCCTGGTCGCCGACGAGACCACCGAACAGGTGGACGAGACGCATGACTCCTCGCATCTCGTCCTGCGCGTGCCGCAGGACGAGTACGACGACGTCCTGCGGAAGCTCTCGGGGGCCGGGAAGCTGCTCTCCCGCACGTCGGCAGCGAAGGACGTCACCGACCAGGTCGTCGACATCGACAGCCGGATCGCGACCCAGCGCGCCAGTGTGGCGCGGGTGCGCACCCTGATGGACCGGGCCGACAAGCTCGCCGACGTGGTGTCGCTGGAGGGCGAACTGAGCAGTCGTCAGGCATCGCTGGAGTCCCTGCTCGCCCAGCAGGCCTCGCTCAAGGACCGCACGACGCTGGCCACGATCACGCTCGACCTGACGGAACCGGAGGCGGAGCCGGAGAAGGACGAGGACCCCGGCTTCCTGGACGCCGTGGCAGGCGGCTGGCACGCGTTCCTGACGATGCTGCGGTGGCTCGCGATGGCGGTGGGCGCCACGGCCCCCTTCCTGGCCGTGGGCGCCGTCCTGCTGGTCCTGTGGCGGCTGCTGCGCCGCCGGGGCGGGAAGGCGGGGCCGCAGGAGCCGCCGGCCGGCTCGTAGGCGGGCCGGGGGTGCCGCCACACCCCGGGCCCCCGCCGCGCCGTAGCGTGGACCCCTTCAAGCGGCGGCGAAGGGACCTGGCATGGCGACGGAACGACTGGTGGTCATCGGTGGTGACGCGGCGGGCATGTCCGCCGCGTCCCAGGCGCGCCGGCTCAAGGGCGCGGACGAGCTGAGCATCACCGCCTTCGAGCGGGGCCACTTCACCTCGTACTCCGCCTGCGGCATCCCGTACTGGGTCGGCGGTGACGTCGCGGAGCGGGACGAGCTGATCGCGCGGACCCCCGAGGAGCACCGGGCCCGCGCCATCGACCTGCGGACGCGCACCGAGGTGACCGAGATCGATGTCGCGGGGCAGCGGGTACGCGCGCTGGACCGGGACTCGGGGGAGACCACCTGGACCGGCTTCGACAAACTGGTGATCGCGACGGGAGCCCGTCCGGTGCGGCCCGCGCTGCCCGGCATGGACGCGGCGGGGGTGCACGGCGTGCAGACCCTGGACGACGGACAGGCCCTGCTCGACACCCTGGACCGGGTGGAGGGGCGCCGGGCCGTCGTCGTCGGCGCGGGCTACATCGGGGTCGAGATGGCCGAGGCGATGCTGAAGCACGGCTTCGAGGTGACCGTGCTCAACCGCGGCGAGCAGCCGATGGCGACGCTCGACCCGGACATGGGGCGCCTCGTCCACGACGCGATGGACGGGCTCGGGATCACCACGGTGAACCGGGCCGCGGTCACCGGGATCCGCACCGGGGCGGACGGGCGGGTCGCCGCCGTCGAGACGGCCGACGCGTCCTACCCGGCCGACGTGGTGGTGCTCGGCATCGGCGTCGAGCCGGAGACGACGCTGGCCCGCGCCGTCGGACTGCCGCTCGGTCCGCACGGCGGACTGCTCACCGATCTGTCGATGCGGGTCGTGGGGCACGACAACATCTGGGCGGGCGGCGACTGCGTCGAGGTCCTCGACCTGGTGGCGGGGCGCACCCGCCACATCGCGCTGGGCACGCACGCCAACAAGCACGGCCAGATCATCGGGTCCAACGTCGGCGGCGGCTACGGGACGTTCCCCGGCGTGGTGGGCACCGCGGTGAGCAAGGTCTGCGACCTGGAGATCGCCCGCACGGGTCTGCGCGAGAAGGACGCCCGCTCGGTGGGCCTGCGCTTCGTCACGGCCACGATCGAGTCGACGGGCCGGGCCGGCTACTACCCGGGGGCGCGGCCCATGACGGTGAAGATGCTCGCGGAGTACCGCACGGGGCGGCTGCTGGGCGTGCAGATCGTGGGCCGTGAGGGGGCGGCGAAGCGGGTGGACGTCGCGGCCGTGGCGCTCACCGCCGGGATGACCGTCGAGCAGATGACGGCCCTGGACCTGGGTTACGCGCCGCCGTTCTCCCCGGTCTGGGACCCGGTGCTGGTGGCGGCCCGCAAGACGGTGACGGCGCTGCGGCAGGCGGGCACCGCCTGAGCGGGACCCGCCTGCCGGCCGGGGTCAGCGGGCGGTGCTGGTGTGCACGTACTCGACGAGACGGGTGAGCGCGTCCGGGTCCATCGACGGCATCACGCCGTGACCCAGGTTGAAGATGTGGCCCTCCAGCCCGGCGGCGGCGTCCAGCACCTCCTGGGTCTTGGCCTCCACCACGGAGGTCGGGGCGAACAGCACGGCGGGGTCGAGGTTGCCCTGGAGCGCCTTGCCGGGGCCGACGCGGCGCGCGGCCTCGTCCATCGGGACGCGCCAGTCGACGCCGACGACGTCCGCGCCGGCCTCGCCCATGAGGCCGAGCAGTTCACCGGTGCCGACACCGAAGTGGATACGCGGGACCCCGTACGCGGCGACGGCCTCGAAGACCTTCGCCGAGGCGGGCAGCACGGAGCGGCGGTAGTCGGCGGGGGCCAGCGCGCCCACCCAGGAGTCGAAGAGCTGCACCGCGGAGGCGCCGGCCTCGATCTGCACCTTGAGGAAGGCGCCGGTGATCTCGGCGAGGCGGTCGAGCAGGTCGGCCCAGAGCTCGGGGTCGCCGTACATCAGGGCCTTGGTGTGCTCGTGGTTGCGGGACGGGCCGCCCTCCACGAGGTAACTCGCGAGAGTGAACGGCGCGCCCGCGAAACCGATGAGCGGGGTGTCGCCCAGCTCGGCCGTGAGCAGCCCGACCGCCTCGGTGACGTAGGAGACGTCCTCGGGCGTGAGGTCGCGCAGCCGGGCGAGGTCGGCGCGGGTGCGGATCGGCTCGGCGATCACGGGTCCGACGCCGGGCTTGATGTCGAGGTCGATGCCGATGGCCTTGAGGGGGACGACGATGTCGCTGTAGTAGACCGCCGCGTCGACCTTGTGACGGCGGACGGGCTGCATCGTGATCTCGGCGACGAGCTCCGGCATCGTGCAGGAGTCGAGCATCGGGATGCCTTCGCGCACCTTCAGGTACTCGGGCAGCGACCGCCCCGCCTGGCGCATGAACCAGACCGGCGTGTGCGGCACGGGCTCACGCCGGCACGCCTTCAGGAACGCCGACTCGTGGGTGGCGGAGGTCTTCGTCTGGTGGCCCGAGGGGCGGTCAATGGCACTCACGCACCGAATCTTCGCATGCGTGCGGAATGAGCCCTGCCCCGCACGGGTGTCCTTCCGCGCGCGAGGCTCCGGTTCCGCCTACTCTTCCCCGCATGGCTCCGGCTCAGGGACACTTCTCCGATCAATCCGATGGCGCTGACGGCAAGGACAGCGCGGAGGGTGGTTCTGTCCCGCCCGCGTTCCGTTCGGCGGTCGACGCACTGCGCTCGGCGCGGCTCCGCTCCGAGCTGGAGGTGGAGCCGACGCGGCCCCCGCAGCGCCTGGCTCCCTACGCGTACGCGCTGGAGGCGGCGGTCGTCGACGGTGAGGACGATCTCGCCGACGGGCGGCTCGTCCTTCTCCACGACCCTGCCGGGCACGAGGCGTGGCAGGGCAATTTCCGGCTGGTGACGCTGGTGCGCGCGGAACTGGAACCGGAGATGGCCTCGGATCCGCTGCTGCCGGAGGTGTGCTGGTCCTGGCTGACCGGCGCGCTGGAGGCGCGCGGTCTGTCGTACGGGGAGGCGGGGGGCACGGTCACGCGGGCCGGTTCGCACTACTTCGGCGCTCTGGCGACACGGCGTCCGGCGACGCAGATCGAGATCCGGGCGTCGTGGACGCCGCGCGAGGGCCTGAGCGGGGTGCCGGACACGGGCGCGCATCTGATGGCCTGGGGCGACCTGCTGTGCCAGATCGCCGGCCTGCCGCCCTCGGAGCCGGTGGACGCGGCCGTGGTGACGCTGCCGCAGCGGCGCGGGCCGCAGGTCTCGTAAGGCGGCTCCCCCGCCCCCCTCCCCGTTCCCCCCGCGCCTTCCAGCCGCCTTGTCCTGCCCACCCCCCCTGCCTGCCTTTTCGCCTGCCTTTTCGCCTGCCTTCCCGCACGTCTGTCCGCCTGCCTGCCCGGCGTCCCGGGGGCCGTGACGCCGGGTCATGGAACCTCGTACAGTGACCGGCTCTCTCTTCGTACAATCGATCGCGCATCCTATTTGCCCGAATTGTTACTCACCAAATAGTGATCTTCCTCTAAAGGAGCAGGGCTCTGCTGCCGAAGGAGTCAATGACCCTTCAAGCACGGTTCGCCCCGGCTTCATCCCCGAGCCGGCCCGTCCCGCCACTCCCCAGGAGGCCTGGTGTCCGTTCTCCTCGAGCAGCCCGCAAGCCTGGTCGCCTACCGCCCGAACAAGCCGACGGCCATGGTCGTCGTGGCCGACCCGCGCGTCCGTTCCACCGTCACCCGCCATCTGTGGGCACTCGGAGTACGTGACGTCATCGAGGCGTCGTCCATCGCGGAGGCCCGCCCCCGCGTCGGCAACCCGCGCGACATCTGCGTAGCCGACGTCCACCTGCCCGACGGTTCCGGGCTGACCCTGCTGTCCGAAACCCGAGCCGCCGGCTGGCCGAACGGCCTCGCCCTCTCCGCCGCCGACGACATCGGCGCCGTGCGCAACGCCCTCGCGGGCGGCGTCAAGGGCTACGTCGTCACCGGCACCCGTACCAACATCGGCCACCCCACCCGTCCCGGTGTCGCCCCCATCGGCGCCACCGCCGCCCGTATGCACCGCCGGCCCCCCGGCACCCCGAGCCACCCGGGCGGCTACCGCGAACTGTCCGGCCGCGAGGTGGAGGTCCTGCGGCTCGTCGCCGAAGGCCAGTCCAACAAGGCCATCGGCGTCTCCATGGGGCTGTCCGCCCTCACCGTCAAGAGCCACCTCGCCCGAATCGCCCGCAAGCTCGGCACCGGAGACCGCGCAGGCATGGTCGCCGTCGCCCTGCGGACGGGCATCATCCACTGAATCCGCACCCCCGCCGGTGTGCGCAGATGCGGAACCGGCTGGATTACACGCATCGGCGCCCGTCGACGGATCATTCCGTCGACGGGCGCCGTACATACACAGATACCCTTGACACGTGACCGACGCCCAAGAGACCGCAGCAGACACTTCACTGCGAACCACCGGGGGCGCCCCCCCGGACGACGTCGCCCCGGCGCCGATCCCCTTGCTCGAACCTCGCGAGGGCATTCCGCCGGTGGTGGCGTCCGACGACGCCCTGGCCGGGGTGATCGCCGCCTTCGCCGCGGGCTCCGGCCCGGTGGCCGTGGACGCCGAGCGCGCCTCCGGATATCGGTACGGGCAGCGCGCCTATCTCGTACAGCTGCGCCGTGACGGCGCGGGCAGCGCGCTCGTCGACCCGGTGGGCTGCCCCGACCTCTCCGGGCTGGGCGAGGCGCTGAACGGCTCCGAATGGATCCTGCACGCGGCGACCCAGGACCTGCCGTGTCTGCGCGAAATAGGGATGACGCCGACCGGGCTCTTCGACACCGAGCTGGCCGGGCGGCTGGCCGGATTCCCGCGCGTCGGCCTGGGCGCGATGGTCGAGAGCGTGCTCGGCTACTCGCTGGAGAAGGGTCACTCGGCCGTCGACTGGTCGACCCGCCCGCTGCCCGAACCCTGGCTGCGCTACGCGGCACTCGACGTCGAGCTGCTGATCGACCTGCGCAACGCCCTGGAGGAGGAGCTCGACCGGCAGGGCAAGCTGGAGTGGGCGCAGGAGGAGTTCGCCGCCATCGCCTCGGCCCCGCCCGCTCCCCCGCGCCAGGACCCGTGGCGCCGCACGTCCGGCATGCACAAGGTGCGCCGGCGGCGGCAGCTGGCGGTGGTCCGGGAGCTGTGGACCCTGCGCGACCAGGTCGCCCGGCGCCGCGACATCTCGCCCGGCAAGGTGCTCGGCGACGCCGCGATCGTGGAGGCCGCCCTCGCGCTCCCGCCGAACACCCACGCGCTGACCGCGCTGACCGGCTTCGGCCACCGCATGGGCCGGCGCCAGCTGGAACAGTGGCAGGGCGCCGTGGACCGGGCGAAGGAGCTGCCCGACTCGGAGCTCCCGCAGCCCGGCCAGTCCCTCGCCGGCCCGCCGCCGCCCCGCGCCTGGGCGGACAAGGACCCGGCCGCCGCGGCCCGTCTGTCGGCGGCCCGCACGGCCGTCTCCGAGCTCGCGGAGCGGCTGAACATGCCGCAGGAGAACCTCATCACCCCCGACACGGTGCGCCGGGTGTGCTGGGAGCCGCCGAAGAACCTGACGCCGGAAACGGTCGAGAGCGCGCTCGCCGGATACGGGGCGCGGCCCTGGCAGATCGGACAGGTGGCCCCGATCCTGCTCCGCGCGCTCGCGTCGCAGGCCTGAGAAGGCATCGGACAGGGGGCGTATTCACGCCAGGTTGGCGCGGTCCACGACCGCACCGCCCGTTCACCTCATGGCCCGGACGGCCCCCTCACGGGGCCGTCCGGGCCATTTCGCGGATGTGACCTTCACCGCTCCCGCCACAAGGACTGGGCAGTCTGGTTACCCACAAGTAGCATGACGGTGGCGGCGCGCCCACGGGCGTGCCCCGCAGCAGTGCCATCCCGCACCCTGGAGGAGAGCCACCGTGCCTCGTACCATCCGGGACGTCGTCTTCGTCGACGGCGTCCGCACCCCGTTCGGCAAAGCGGGCCCGAAGGGCATCTACCACGAGACCCGCGCCGACGATCTCGTCGTGAAGGCCATCCGGGAGCTGCTGCGCCGCAACCCGGACCTGGACCCCGCCAAGATCGACGAGGTCGCCATCGCCGCGACCACCCAGATCGGTGACCAGGGCCTCACGCTCGGCCGCACCGCCGGAATCCTGGCCGGGCTCCCGCAGTCCGTCCCCGGCTACTCCATCGACCGCATGTGTGCGGGCGCCCTGACCGCCGTCACCTCGACGGCCGGTTCCATCGCCTTCGGCGCGTACGACGTCGTCGTCGCCGGTGGCGTCGAGCACATGGGCCGCCACCCGATGGGCGAGGGCGTGGACCCGAACCCGCGCTTCGTGTCGGAGAAGCTGGTCGACGAGTCCGCCCTGTTCATGGGCATGACGGCGGAGAACCTGCACGACCGGTACCCCACGATCACCAAGCAGCGCGCCGACGAGTACGCGGTGCGTTCGCAGGAGAAGGCCGCCAAGGCGTACGCCAACGGCAAGATCCAGCAGGACCTGGTGCCCGTCTCCGTGCGCCGCACCAACCCGGAGGCCGGTGAGACGGGCTGGGGCCTGGTCACCGCCGACGAGCCGATGCGCCCGGGCACCACGATGGAGTCCCTGGCCGGTCTGAAGACCCCGTTCCGCGCCCACGGCCGCGTGACCGCCGGCAACGCCGCGGGTCTCAACGACGGCGCCACCGCCTCGCTGCTCGCCGCGGAGGACGTCGCCCGCGAGCTGGGCCTCCCGGTGAAGATGCGCCTCGTCTCCTACGCCTTCGCGGGCGTCGAGCCGGAGGTCATGGGTTACGGCCCGATCCCGGCCACGGAGAAGGCACTCGCCAAGGCGGGCCTGTCCATCTCGGACATCGGTCTCTTCGAGATCAACGAGGCGTTCGCGGTGCAGGTGCTCGCCTTCCTGGAGCACTACGGCATCGCCGACGACGACGCCCGCGTCAACCAGTACGGCGGCGCGATCGCCTACGGTCACCCGCTGGCCTCCTCCGGTGTCCGGCTGATGACCCAGCTGGCCCGCCAGTTCGAGGAGCAGCCCGAGGTCCGCTACGGCCTGACGACCATGTGCGTCGGCTTCGGCATGGGCGCGACGGTCGTCTGGGAGAACCCGCACTTCAACACCGCCGGAGGCGACAAGTGAGCTCCACCACTGAGCTTCTGAAGGGGGCGGCCGAGCTGTTCCCCGGTGAGGTCGTCACGCAGGCGCACGTACGCCACCTGGACCTCCCGGCCGGTGCGGGCCGTTTCGCCCTCATCACGCTGGACAACGGCCTGGACCACACCAAGCCGACCACCTTCGGACCGCAGTCGCTGGCGAACCTGAACGCCGCGATCGACCAGGTCGAGAAGGAGGCCGCCGACGGTGCGGTCACCGGCGTCGGCATCACCGGCAAGCCGTTCATCTTCGCGGTCGGCGCCGACCTCAAGGGCGTCGAGCTGCTCAAGGAGCACAAGGACGCGCTGGCCATCGGCAAGGGCGGCCACGACGTCTTCCGCCGTCTGTCCTCCCTCGCGGTCCCGACGTTCGCCTACTACAACGGCGCGGCGATGGGCGGCGGTGTCGAGGTCGGTCTGCACTGCTCGTACCGCACCGTCTCCAAGGCGCTGCCCGCGTTCTCGCTCCCCGAGGTCTTCCTCGGTCTGGTCCCCGGCTGGGGCGGCTGCGCGCTGCTTCCCAACCTGATCGGCGCCGACCGCGCGGTCTCGGTGATCATCGAGAACTCGCTGAACCAGAACCGCCAGCTCAAGGGCAAGCAGGTCTTCGAGCTCGGGATCGCCGACGCGCTCTTCGAGGGCGCGGACTTCCTGGAGCAGTCGCTGCTCTGGACCGCGAACGTGCTGAACGGCACGGTCACGGTGGAGCGCCCCGAGGTCGACCGCGGTGACGCCTGGGACCTGGCCGTCGCCCGTGGCAAGGCCGTCGCCGACTCCAAGGTGCACGGCGCCGCCCCGGCCGCCTACCGCGCGCTGGAGATCATCGCCGCGGCCAAGGACGGCGACCTGGGCGCCGGCTTCGACCGCGAGGACCAGGCCCTCGCGGACCTGATCATGGGCGGCGAGCTGCGCTCGGGCATCTACGCGTTCAACCTGGTCCAAAAGCGCGCCAAGCGCCCGGCCGGCGCCCCGGACAAGGCCCTGGCCCGTCCGGTCACCAAGGTCGGCGTGGTGGGCGCGGGCCTGATGGCCTCGCAGCTCGCCCTGCTCTTCCTGCGCCGGCTGGAGGTGCCGGTCGTCCTGACCGACATCGACCAGGCACGGGTCGACAAGGGTGTGGGCTACGTCCACGCCGAGATCGAGAAGCTGCTCGGCAAGGGCCGCATCAACCAGGACAAGGCCAACCGCCTGAAGGCCCTGGTCTCCGGTGTGCTGGACAAGGCGGAGGGCTTCTCCGACGCCGACTTCATCATCGAGGCCGTCTTCGAGGAGATCGGCGTCAAGCAGCAGGTGTTCGCGGAGGTCGAGGCGGTCGCCCCGGCGCACGCCATCCTGGCCACCAACACCTCCTCCCTCTCGGTCACCGAGATGGCGTCGAAGCTGAAGAACCCCGAGCGGGTCGTCGGCTTCCACTTCTTCAACCCGGTCGCGATCCTCCCGCTCCTGGAGATCGTCCGCGGCGAGCAGACCGACGACGCCTCGCTGGCCACGGCCTTCGGTGTCGCGCGGAAGCTGAAGAAGACCGCGGTGCTGGTGAAGGACGCCCCGGCGTTCGTCGTCAACCGCATCCTGACCCGCTTCATGGGCGAGATCCAGAACGTCATCGACGAGGGCACCCCGGTCGCCGTCGCCGAGAAGGCCGTCGAGCCGCTCGGTCTGCCGATGTCCCCGCTGGTCCTCCTGGAGCTGGTGGGCCCGGCCATCGGCCTGCACGTCTCCGAGACCCTGAACCGCGCCTTCCCGGAGCGCTTCACCGTCTCCGAGAACCTGGCCGCGGTCGTCAAGGCCGGCAAGCGCGGTTTCTACGTCTACGACTCCGGGAAGCCGGAGCTGGACCCCGAGGTCGCCGCACTCCTGAAGCAGGGCGATGTCGTCCTGTCCGAGGAGCAGGCCCGTGACCGCGTCCTGGACGCGGTGGCGCAGGAGATCGGCCTGATGCTGGACGAGGGCGTCGTCGCCGAGGCCCAGGACATCGACCTCTGCCTGATCACCGGCGCGGGCTGGCCCTTCCACCTGGGCGGCATCACGCCGTACCTGGACCGGGCGGGCGTCTCGGAGCGGGTGAACGGGAAGAAGTTCCTGGCGCAGGGCGTGGCGAGCGTGCCCGCGTAGCGGATCGGCTCCCTCCCGCAGCACCGGGGCGTGGGGAACCGCCGACCGGCCGAGGCCGGTCGTGCGGTTCCCCACGCCCCTTTCGCGTGCTCCGCGCGACGGGTCGTGCCACGGGAAGGAGCCTCAGGTCCGCCCCGTCGGCGCGTGCGATCCTGGGCGCATGGAGGACGTGCTGGTGGTCGACGGGGCCAACGTCGTCGGGTCCGTGCCGGACGGCTGGTGGCGCGACCGGAGAGGCGCCGCCGAGCGCCTGCGGGGGCGGCTCGTCGCGTACGGGGAGCGGCAGGGCGTCGACGTGATCCTGGTGGTCGAGGGTGCGGCGCGGGGAGTCGCCTCCGTGCCCGGGGTACGGGTGGAGTCGGCGGCCGGCAGCGGGGACGACCACATCGTGGAGCTCGTGGAGCGGCTCGGGCGTCCGTGCACCGTGGTCACCGCCGACCGCGGGCTACGGAGCAGGGTGGAGGACGCGGGCGCCAGGTGTGTGCGGCCGCGGACCGTCTATCCGTGAGCCCCGCGCCACGTCACCAGGCGGGCCGTGCCGGATGGTGCTCTCGTCGCCCTGCCCGCAGGGCGGGCGCGCGGGACATCGACGGGTGCGGCCGGTCGTCCGCCTGTACGCGGGAGGCGGCGCACTGGTGGTCGTGCGGGGTGCGGGGCGGCTCCGTCAGGGCAGCCGGTGCCAGTGCGAGGAGAGCGTGAGCCCGGGTCCTTCCTCCTGCCGGGCGACGGACAGGGCGCCGTCCCGCCGGCGAAGCGCCACGACGACGCGACCGTGTCCGTCGAGGGCGAGCGCGGGATCGCCCACGCACTCCTCGGTGGTGTCCGACCACCAGACGCCGTCCTGCTCGCCCTCGGTGTTGCAGACCCCGATCAGCAGGGTGCCGCCCGCGCCGCGCTGGGCGAGGACCGTGCAGTCGTAACCGTCGAGCGGGGTGCGCAGGGCCACGACGGCGCCGTCCCCGGGCTGTCCGCCCACCGGCACGGGCCCGCCGCCCTCCCGGTAGGAGACGACCCCGGTCCTGTCCGCGTCGGTCCAGTAGTAGGTGAGGCGGTCAGGCGCTGTCTCCAGCGCTGTCGCGGAACCCGCGAGAGCGGAGAACTGCAAGGGCGGAGCGATCTGCAGCGAGCCGTCCGGTTCCTCCTGACGCCACTGCTGCACTCCGCGGTCGGTGGGGGCGAAGACCTCCACGAGCCCGCTCGACGTCACCGTCGGCACGAGTTCGGCGGCGAGACCGGCCCCCTTGAGGTCCTGCCAGGCTTCCCATTTGCCGCCCTTCCCCTCCCGGCGCATCTGCAGGCCCCGGCCCGCGTTGCGCACGAAGACGAAGAGTGCCCCCTGCGGGTCGACGGCCCCGGCGGGCGCACCGACCTTCCGGCCCGTCGCGTGGTCGCGGTAGAAGTTGCCGAGGGAGCGCCATTCGGTCACCGGGCGACCGGTCTGGTACTGGATGGCGTGCACGAAGTCCACGCTCGGCCCGTCGGAGCCGTGCCGCTCGCGCCGCCCGAGGAAGTGCACATAGGTGTTGGCGCCCTGCACGACGGTGAGGTCCGTCAGGCCCGCGACGGACACGAAGTCCGGACCGTCCCACTTCTCCCCGCCCGGGTTCCGCTGCGTCCAGCGGAGCAGACCACCGTCCGTGCGGGCGTAGAGCGTGAGCCTGCCGTCCTTGCCGAGCGGCATCCAGCGGCCACGCGGCGTCGCGCTGACCTCGTGGCGCCCGGATGACGAGGCGAGAGCGGGGCCACTGTTCGCGGAGCCCGATCCTTTTCTCCGCATGACCCGCAACGCCCTCTCCGCTTCACCAGTTCTTCGTCCGGCCCGCACGGGGCCGACCACATCATATGCTCAGCATCGGCCCTCACCGGCGTCGCGCCGAGCGCGGACGACATGCGCCCGGTGATGCCCACCACACCCGCGATCAGCCAGGTGGTGACCGCATCCTAGTCCGGCCGGCGAGGGCATGATCACCGGGGTGGGAACACCCGTGCGTCACTCCTCCGTTCTGCGGTGCACGCGCAGTCGTGCACGCGCGGACGGAGCGACTCCAGCAGTTCACGGGGACCACGGCCCGCTGCCGTGTGCTCCCGTCTCACTCGCCGACCACCGCGGCCGCGTTCTCGAAGGCCACGTCGATCCCCTTCCGGACCTGCGCCATCCGCTTCGCCTCCGCTGTGATGTCGGCCCGCTGGTACGTGGACTCGACGGAGAACCAGACATCCACCACGCCGTACCGCTGCTTGCACTCGACCTCCGCGACCGCGGTGGCGATCTCGGGAGCTGACGGGCCGTCCGTCTTCCAGCGCGGGTCGTTGATCGCTTCGAGAGGTGTCGCGTAGGAGAAGTTCTTCTCCCGCATACACGTCGACCAGGCGGCGAAGACCTTCTTGACCCGGGGATCGGCAGCGGATTTCTCGAAGCTCGAGAAGTTGATCGCGATGGCCGCCTCGGCGTCCTGGATGATGCCTCCACCCGACGTGAGCGTACGGTCCGCTTCGCCCGCACAGCCGCCCGCCGGTATGCGAATCCCCCGGTAGCTTCCCGGGGACTCGGGCGGCGTCGCGCCCGCTGGGGCGATGCTGCTGCCCAGCACTCTTCTCATGTCCGCCGACAGCGCCTTCTGACCGGGTGCTTCCCCTTCCGCGATCTGCTCCCGCGCCGGGTGGTATCCGTGGGTCGCGGCGACCTTCGTGTCGGTGGGCCCGTACCGGTTGCTCACCTGACCCGCCATTTTCGTGTAGTCAGGGGTGTAGGGGGTGAAGTCGAGCGTGAAGCGCTTCATGCACGCGCTGATCAAGCTCGATCTGGCGCGTTCCACCCGGTCGTTCTCGGTGGGGCTCATCAAGTAGTCCTCGACGGGAAGCCTGCGGTGAGCGGTGTCGGGGCTGGGGGAAGCCTTCGACGGCTGGGCCGGCTCCGCACCGCTCGCCGGCGCCTCGTGCGCCGCTCCCGTACAGCCGCCGGCCCCCAGCGCCAGCATGCACAGAAGAGCAGCGGACACCCGGGCCGATCCGACCGAGACCATGGTCGTCTCCCTTCTCGATACGCGAAGGCAGCGATGCCTCCACACGCTTCGCGCGGAAACATCGCTGCCAGGGGACATCTCAGCGAACACGGGCACGGGGCGTCCTCACGGGAAGCGAGCACACCCCGGTGAAGAGGTGAAGCCGGTCGGCTAGTTGACCGGGCAGACGTTGAACGTGTCGAAGCACTGAGAGGCGTTGTTGTTCTTCAGTGTCGCGTTCAGGTTCGCGCCGGTGCCCCGCTTGATGAGCTGGCTCGGGCCGCCGAAGTTCGAGTTGTAGTAGATGCGCACGTTGTAGTTGAAGTTGAGGTTCTTCACCGAGGCGGCGTTGTTCTTCACCGCGTATCCGTTGCTGAAGGTTCCGCTGTAGTTGTGGATGGAACTGGTGCTGCCTCTGCTGTCGCCGAACTTGGGCCCGGCGTAGTTGGAGTTGTAGTAAAGGCAGGCGTCGATCGTGTCATCACAGGAGCTCTGCCCCGTGGCCGACGCCGGTGAGGCGCCGATGACTGCGCAGGCAATCGCTGCTACGGATATCGCCCCGGCGGTGAACTTACGCTGGATGTTCATTCCTGCTCCTCCATCTGATGAGCGACAGCACTCATGGAATCCGTCTTCGCGCACGCCGAAGTCAGCGCGCACCGCCCCGAAGGCCGCACCGGAAAATAGATCTACGGCCGGAGTCGAAGCCCCGGAAGAACCGCGCACGGAAGAGCGGCGAACCCTCCCCCCAACGGGTCACCTATAACAAGTAGACGTATCCACGAGTTGAACGATTTTGATCGTCGAGAAAGATTATTTACGTATGCAGCCATGCCGTCAAGCATGATCCACTATGCGTACGACGCCCCATCATCTGCCTGACGCACGGGCCTTGACGCTCCATCACCTCAGGCGCGGAGGGCCCGTAGGCGTCACACCCTCGTCCGGTTCACCCGGCTGTGCCCGCGCCCGTACGCGAAGTAGATGACCACGCCGATGACCATCCAGATCCCGAACCGCAGCCACGTCTCCGCCGGGAGGTTGAGCATCAGCCAGACCGACGCGGCGACCGAGAGGACCGGGATCAGCGGGACCCACGGCGTGCGGAAGGCACGGTGCAGGTCGGGCCGGGTGCGGCGCAGGACGATGACGCCGAGGGCGACGACCACGAAGGCGAAGAGGGTGCCGATGTTCACCAGCGTCGCGAGCTCGTTGATGCTGGTGAAGCCCGCGATGATCGCGATGAGCACGCCGAGCAGGATCGTCGGGCGGTACGGGGTGCGGAACCGCGGGTGCGTCTTCGAGAAGAACCGCGGGAGCAGGCCGTCGCGGCTCATCGCGAAGAACACCCGGGTCTGCCCCAGGAGCAGGATCATGCAGACCGTGGTGAGGCCGACGGCGGCGCCGAAGCTGATGACGCCGGCGTAGAAGGGGTGCCCGACGGCCTTGAAGGCATCGGCGAGCGGGGCGCTCACGGAGAGCTCGGTGTAGTGCTGCATACCCGTCACGACGATCGACACGGCGACGTAGAGCGTGGTGCAGATGAAGAGCGAGGCCATGATGCCGCGGGGCATGTCCCGCTGCGGGAGCTTGGTCTCCTCGGCGGCCGTGGCCACGACGTCGAAGCCGATGAAGGCGAAGAAGACGACGGAGGCGGCGGTGAAGATGCCCATGACGCCGAAGTTCGTGGGGGCGTATCCGAAGATCAGCTGGATCAGCGGGGCGTCCAGGCCCGATCCGGAGGGCTGGGCCTCGGCCTTGGGGATGAAGGGCGAGTAGTTCGCGGTGTCGATGAAGAAGAGCCCCGCGATGATCACGATGAGGACCACGGTCACCTTGATGGCGACCACCACCGTCGTGACCCGGGCGGAGAGCTTCATGCCGAGCACCAGGATGACGGTCAGCACCAGCACCAGCGCGAAGGCGAGGACGTCGAAGCCGAAGCCCGCCGCCACGTCGGGGCCGGCGAGCGCGTCCGGCAGATGCCAGTCGGCGTTGTCCATCAGTGAGCGGACGTAGCCGGACCAGCCGACCGCCACCACCGCCGTGCCCAGCGCGAACTCCAGCACCAGGTCCCAGCCGATGATCCAGGCGACCAGTTCCCCGAGCGAGGCGTACGAGAAGGTGTAGGCCGAGCCGGCCACCGGGACGGTGGAGGCGAACTCGGCGTAGCAGAGCGCGGCCAGGGCGCAGACGACGCCCGCGACCACGAAGGCGATGGCGGTGGCGGGGCCCGCCGTCTCCTTGGCCACCTTCCCGGTGAGCACGAAGATGCCGGTGCCGATGATGACGCCCACTCCGAAGACCGTGAGGTCCAGGGCGGAGAGGGACTTCTTGAGGGCGTGCTCCGGCTCCTCGGTGTCGCGGATCGACTGTTCGACCGTCTTGGTCCGGAACAGTCCGTCTCCGCTGGGGGGCAGGTCCTGCTGGGTGCTCACCGGCGTACCTCCACGCACTCGTCGTGTACGCCATGATTCGGACCCGTGCACCCCCCGGCCGTCCGCAGCACGCCGCATACGGCGGGAATTCACACGAATGGGCCGGTCGGACCACCCGTACAGGGTGGGCGACCGGCCCAATCGGAGTGCGGCGGCAGGCGTCAGTCCCGGACCGGCTCCGCCACGGAGCGGCTCTCCGCGTCCGTCTCGTAGCGGCCGTCAAGCCTGGCGACCAGACCGGTGACCTGACGGGCGATGTCCGGCGCGGTCAGCCCGATCTCGGCCATGACCTCCTTGCGGGAGGCGTGGTCGAGGAAGACCGGCGGAATGCCGAAGTCCCGCAGCGGTACGTCGACGTCGGCGTCGCGCAGCGCCTGGGCGACCGCGGAGCCGACACCGCCGGCCCTGCTGTTGTCCTCGACGGTGACGACGACCCGGTGCTTCGCGGCGAGCGGGGCCATGGCCTCGTCGACGGGCTTGACCCAGCGCGGGTCGACGACGGTGGCCGAGATGCCCTGGGCGTCGAGCAGGTCCGCGATCTCCAGGCACATCGGGGCGAGCGCCCCGATGGAGACGAGCAGGACGTCCGGCCGGGCGGCGGCCGGCTGACGGAGCACGTCCATGCCGCCGACCGTGCCGACGGCCTTGACCGACGGCCCGACCGCGCCCTTGGAGAAGCGGACGACCGTCGGGGCGTCGTCGACCTCGACGGCCTCACGCAGCTGGGCGCGGACCTGGTCGGCGTCGCGCGGGGCGGCGATCCGCAGCGAGGGCACGCACTGCAGGATCGACATGTCCCACATGCCGTTGTGCGAGGCGCCGTCCGTGCCGGTGACCCCGGCCCGGTCCAGGACGAACGTCACACCGCACTTGTGCAGGGCGACGTCCATCAGGACCTGGTCGAAGGCGCGGTTGAGGAAGGTGGCGTACACCGCGAAGACGGGGTGCAGCCCGCCGGTGGCGAGGCCCGCCGCGGAGACCGCGCCGTGCTGCTCGGCGATGCCGACGTCGTAGATCCGGTCCGGGAAGGCCTTCTCGAACTTGGTCAGGCCGACCGGCTGGAGCATGGCCGCGGTGATCGCGACGATGTCCTCGCGTTCCTTGCCGAGCTTGACCATCTCCTCGCCGAAGACGGAGGTCCAGTCGAGGCCGGAGGTGGCGACGGGCAGGCCGGTGTCGGGGTGGATCTTGCCGACGGCGTGGAAGCGGTCGGCGTCGTCCAGCAGCGCCGGGGTGTAGCCGCGGCCCTTCTCGGTGAGGCAGTGCACGATGACGGGGCCGCCGAAGCGCTTGGCGCGCTGGAGCGCGGACTCCAGGGCCTCCAGGTCGTGGCCGTCGATCGGGCCGACGTACTTCAGACCGAGGTCCTCGAACATGCCCTGCGGGGCGATGAAGTCCTTCAGGCCCTTCTTGGCGCCGTGCAGCGTCTCGTAGAGCGGCTTGCCGACGACGGGGGTGCGCTCCAGGATGTCCTTGCCGCGGGCCAGGAAGCGCTCGTAGCCGTCCGTGGTGCGCAGGGTGGCGAGGTGGTTCGCGAGGCCGCCGATGGTCGGGGCGTAGGAGCGCTCGTTGTCGTTGACGACGATGACGAGCGGGCGGTCCTTGGCGGCGGCGATGTTGTTCAGCGCCTCCCAGGCCATACCGCCCGTGAGAGCGCCGTCACCGATGACCGCGACGACGTGGTCGTCCTTCTTCAGCACCTCGTTGGCCTTGGCGAGGCCGTCGGCCCAGCCCAGCACGGTGGAGGCGTGCGAGTTCTCGATGACGTCGTGCTCGGACTCGGCGCGCGAGGGGTAGCCGGAGAGGCCGCCCTTGCTCTTGAGCTTCGAGAAGTCCTGGCGGCCGGTGAGGAGCTTGTGCACATAGCTCTGGTGGCCGGTGTCGAAGAGGACCTTGTCCTTCGGCGAGTCGAAGACCCGGTGCAGGGCGATGGTCAGCTCGACCACGCCCAGGTTGGGTCCGAGGTGTCCGCCGGTCTTGGAGACGGCGTCGACGAGGAAGGTCCGGATCTCTTCGGCGAGCTGCTCCAGCTGCTCGGGGGTGAGCCGGTCCAGGTCACGCGGTCCGCCGATGCGGGCCAGCAGATCCCATCCGTCGCCCGTCACCGCCTGACGCGCTTCGCGCGGCTGTGTCACCGTGCCTCCTTGCGATTGTGCTGGTCGAGCATGCCGATCCGGTGAGTCTAATCTTCCGCCCGCCGCCCCGGACATCGGGCGGCAGTGTGCTGTCCCACCTTGCGCCGGTACGTGACGGTGCCCGGCACCCCGGGAAGGGGCGCCGGGCACGGTCGTGGCCGCTCCGGAGGAGGGTGGTGCCAGGTCCTGTCGTCGAGCCGCCGTCCGACGCCGGTTCGACGACCGGACCTAGGCGCGGCCCGCGGTCTTCTGGGTCTTGCGCGAGACCGAGTCGATGATCACGGCGATGAGGAGTACTCCACCGGTGATCATGTACTGGATCGCGTTCGACGACAGGTTCATCTGGTTGAGGCCCTGGACGATCGACTGGATGACCAGGATGCCCAACAGCGCGGACCAGACCTTGCCGCGTCCGCCGAACAGGGACGTACCGCCGATGACGGCTGCGGCGATGCACATCATGAGCTGGTTGCCGCCACCGAGCGAACGGTCGGCGCCGCCGGTCGCGGAGGCCAGGAAGAGACCGCCGACCGCACCGAGCGTGCCGGAGATCATGAACACCGAGATACGGATCCAGGACACGTTGATACCGGCACGACGCGCTGCCTCGATGCCACCGCCGACCGCGAAGATCTGACGGCCGTAGGTGGTGCGGCGCAGAACGAAGTCGGTGATGACCAGGATTGCGAGGAAGATCACCAGGGAGAGCGGGAGGCCCTGCTCCTGGTTGAACGCGTACGCGGCGAGGAGGCACAGGACGGCGAGCAGAGCGGTGCGCAGAATGATCTCGCTCTGCGGGCGGTGCGGCAGTTCCGCGGCCTTGCGGCGGCGCGTGTCCCGCAGCTGCGCCAGGTAGAAGGCGATGATCACGACCACGGCGAGACCGTAGGCTGCGGCGATGTCGGCGAAGTAGTAGCTGGTCAGGTCGCGGACGAAGCTGCCGAGCGGGGTGGTGATGGTGGACTTGTCGCCCATCACCCAGGTCTGCAGACCGGCCCAGCCCAGGAAGCCTGCCAGCGTCACGACGAACGCGGGCACGCCGATCTTGGCGAAGACGATGCCGTGGAAGGCGCCGATGACCGTGCCGGACAGAATGCCGAGCACGATGGCGAGGGCGTCGGGCATGTCCGTGCCGAGCACGGCCCACACCGCACCCGCGAGACCCGCGACGGAACCGACCGCGAGGTCGATCTCGCCGAGCAGCAGGACGAAGACGATGCCGACGGCCATGATGCCGGGGCCCGCCGCGTACAGCGTGATCTGGTCGAGGTTGTACGAGGTGAGGAAGTTGCCGGTCTCGAGCTGGAAGACGATCCCGATGATGATCAGGCCCACCACGACGGGCAGCGAGCCGATCTCGCCCGAGCGCACCTTGCGCTTGAACTCGGTCCAGTAGCCCTTGAAGCCCTGTTCGCGGACGAGCAGGCGGGGGTCGACGACCTTGACCGCGCCGGCCGCCGCTACGGGAGCCTCGGTGGCCTTTGCCTGGGCCGGGACCTCGGCCGAAGTCTTGCTGGTCTCACTCACTTGGATGCCTCCGCGCTGCGGGACTTGCGGCGGGTCACGGCGTTGTCCGTGGCGCCCGTGATCGCGGCGATGATTTCTTCGTGGCTGGTCGTCGCCACGGGGAAGATGCCGTTGTTGTGGCCGAGTCGCAGCACGGCGACCTTGTCGGCGACAGCCTTCACATCGGCCATGTTGTGGCTGATGAGGATGACGCCGAGGTTCTGCTCGCGCAGCCGCTCCACCAGGTCGAGGACCTGTGCGGTCTGCTCGACGCCGAGGGCCGCGGTGGGCTCGTCCAGGATCACGATCTTGGGGTTGCCGACCAGGGCACGGGCGATGGCCACGACCTGGCGCTGGCCGCCGGAGAGCGCTGCGACCGGGATACGGACGCTGGGGATGCGGATGGAGAGCGTGGACAGGAGGTCCTGTGCCCGCTTCTCCATGGCGACCTCGTCGAGGACGCCGCCCTTCTTGATCTCGCGACCGAGGAAGAGGTTGGCGACGACGTCCAGGTTGTCGCAGAGCGCGAGGTCCTGGTAGACGGTGGCGACGCCGAGGTTCTGGGCGTCGTGCGGACGGTTGATGTCCACCTTCGCGCCCTCCCACTCGATGACGCCCTCATCGATGGGGTGCACGCCGGCGATCGTCTTGACCAGCGTGGACTTTCCTGCACCGTTGTCGCCGACGAGGGCGACCACTTCTCCGGCGTGGACTTCGAGATCGACACCGGAGAGGACCTGGACCGCTCCGAATCGCTTGAAGACTCCACGCAACGCCAGCACGGGCGTCTGTGACACGTGAACCATCTCCTTCGCCGCCTGACCGGCGGGGATGTGCCGCCTGACCGGCGGCGACGCCGCGCCATGAGGGCAGCGTCGACGTACTGGAAGTACTGGGGGAAGAATGTCCGGCACCCGGCCGGCAGCGGGGTGTGGGCCGGCCGGGGCCGGACAGTCATGGGGCGGGTGGACTCCGCCGTGCGGGGCGGGTCGAACCCGTACGCGCCAGGGTCTGTCGGCCCTGGCGCGAGGAGGGACTACTTGATGCCCAGTGCGGTGCACTTGGCGGCGATGTCCTTGACGCAGACATCGGCGACCTTGTAGATGCCGTCCTTGATCACGGTGGCCTGGATGTTGTCCTTGTTCACCACGGTCGGCTCGAGCAGCGTGGAGGGAACGCCGTCCGTCTTGCCCGCGGCGCCGATGTCCTTGCCCTGGAGCAGGTTGACGGCGAACTGGGCGGCCGTCGGGGCGAGCTGCTTCGGCGACTTGTAGATCGTGAAGGTCTGCGTGCCGGCGATGATCCGCTGGATACCGGGGAGCTCGGCGTCCTGGCCACCCACCGGGATGTCCTTGATGCCGGCGTTGTTCAGGGACGTGATGATGCCGCCCGCCATGCCGTCGTTGGCGGAGTAGACGGCGTTGATCTTGCCCTTGCCGACCGAGGAGATGGCGGCGGTCATCTTCTCGCCGGCGATCTTCGGGTCCCACTCGCCGGACGCCTCGTAGGCAATCTTGATCTTGCCGTCGAGGGAGGCGTGAGCGCCCTTCTTGAACAGGCCGGCGTTCGGGTCCTTCTCGTCACCGTTGATCATGACGAGGTTGGCGCCGGCCGCCTTGGAGCCGAGAGCGTCGAGGACGGCCTGGCCCTGGAGCTTGCCGATCTTCTCGTTGTCGTGGCTCACGTAGGCGTCGGCACCGACGATGGCGCGGTCGTACGCGACGACCTTGACGCCCTTCTTGTGCGCGGCGGCGATCCACGAGGCGGACTTCTCGGCGTCGACCGAGGAGATCGCGATGACCTTGATGCCATCGGCTATCTGCTGCTCGAACTGCTGCTTCTGCTGGCCGACGTCACCGGCCGCGTTGTTGTAGACAACCTCGCAGTCCGCGCAGTCCTTCTTGACCGCTTCGATGAACAGCGGCTTGTCCAGCGTCTCGTAGCGAGCGGTCTTGTTCTCCGGGAGCAGGAGACCGATCTTGGTCTTGCTGCCCGAGTCCGCCGAGTCCTTCTTGTCGTCGCCGGCCTTGCCACAAGCGGCGAGGGAGACGGCCATCGAAACGGCGGCCGTGCCTATGACGATGCGTCGCGTCATTGCGTTCATTGCGGGTGTGCCTCCCTGACGAGGCCGCAGCGTTGCGGCCGAGGTGGCTGGAAGTCAACTCGGCCGCAGGGGCGGCGTCAAGGAGTAAATCCTTAACGAGATGACAACGGTGCCATTCGTTATCTAAGTGAAGACAGGCGTCGCTGCCGGGAGAGTACTCTCCAAAAGGGTCGAATCGCCCATTTCGTTCAGGACGAGCGCCAGGGCGCCGAGCACCTCCGCCCGTCCCCCGAGGGCGCCGGGCAGCACCGAGAGCTGGCGCGCGGCGCTGGGGATGGCATAGCGCGACACCGAGTCGCGGATGGGCCCGAGGACCAGTTCCCCCGCCTCCGCGAGCGAGCCGCCGAGCACCACGCGGCTCGGGTTGAGCAGATTGCAGAGGTTGGCGACCCCGCTGCCGATGTGCCGTCCGACGTCGCCGATCACCCGGCGGCAGCCCGGGTCGCCCTCGCGGGCCAGCTGGACCACCCGCTCCATGGTGAGGTCGGCCCCGTGGCTGGGCTGGAGCAGGGGCAGGACGTACCGGGCGGCCGTGAAGGTCTCCAGGCATCCGCGGTTGCCGCAGCGGCAGACAGGGCCCGATTCGTCGAGGGTGATGTGGCCGATCTCGCCGGCCGTGCCGCCGGGCCCCCGGTAGATGTGCCCGTCGATCACGAGACCGGCGCCGACACCGCTCGCGACCTTGATGTACGCGAGGTCGCGGACCCCTCGCCCACTTCCCCACACCAGCTCGCCCAGCGCCCCGAGGTTGGCGTCGTTGTCGACGTACACCGGCACACCGAGGCGTCCGGCGAGCTCCTCGCTGGGGTTGATGCCCGTCCAGCCCGGCAGGATCGACGTGGAGCCCAGCGTGCCGGACTCGACGTCGATCGGGCCGGGAACACCGAGACCCACCCCGATGACCTTGCCGGGACTGATCCCGGTGGTCTCGATCAGCCGGTTGACCAGCTGCTCCGCCCGCCCGAAGCCCTCGGCGGACGAGGCGTCCACGTCCAGCGGCTCGGACTCCTCCGCGAGCACCTGGTGAGCCAGGTTGCCGACCGCCACCCGCAGGTGCGTGTGCCCGAAGTCGACGCCGATGACGATGCCCGCGTCCCCGCTGAGCGAGACGCTGCGGGCCCGGCGGCCGCCGGCCGAGGTGGGGGTCACCTCGACGGTGCCGCCCTCTTTCAGTTCACGAACGATATTGGAGACGGTGGCCGCGGAGAGGCCCGTGCTCCTGGCGATCTCCGCCTGGGTGAGCGAACCCGCCATACGTACGGCCCGCACCACCCGCTCAAGGTTGGCGCGATGCAGAGATGTCTGCGACCCCGGAGTCTCCATCGACTCTCTCACTCCTGCCATATTCTCCAACATGTGAACTCTAAGCTGAGCGTTTTGGGGTACGCCCCGTCAAGACCTTGAGCAGTCGAAGCCTCGGATGAGCACCGAACCCTCGCTCGGCACGCTCCGCGAACTCCCCCGTACACAGACGAACCGCCCGTCGGCAGGACTGCCGGCGGGCGGTTCGGTGGTCGCGGAAAGCGCTTGAGCCGTTACTTCACCGCGCCTGCGGTGAGGCCGGCCACGACCTGGCGCTGGAAGACGATGTAGGCCGCGAGGACCGGGAGCATCGCCATCACCAGACCGGCGAAAAGGCCGGACCAGTCGCCCTTGTAGCCCTGGCTGTTGGCCAGTTCGACCAGCCCCTGGGAGAGCACCCGGTGGTCGGGGTCGCTGTTCAGCACCGTCGGCAGCATGTACTGGTTCCACTGCCCCAGGAAGTTGAAGATGCCGACGCTGATCAGGCCCGGCTTCGCCATCGGCAGCATCACCTGGAAGAACGTCCGGGTGTGCGAGGCCCCGTCGAGCATCGCCGCCTCCGCCACGGACGTCGGCAGCGTCCGGAAGAAGGAGGTGAGGAAGAAGACGGTGAACGGCAGCGAGTAGGCGATGTAGACCAGGATCAGGCCGTGCGTCGTGTTCAGCAGCCCCATGTTGTTCATCACGAAGAACAGCGGGACCAGCGCCAGGATGATCGGGAAGCTCATCCCGCCGATGAACAGGTAGTACACGAAGCGGTTGCCCGGGAAGTCGAACCGGGCCAGCACGTAGGCCGCCATCGAACCGAGCAGCAGGGTGCCGATGAGTGAACCGCCCACCACCACAATGGTGTTCAAGAAGTATTCGCTCATGTGCGCCTGGCCCCAGGCGCGGGACCAGTTCTCGAAGTGAAGCTTGTCCGGCAGAGCCCACGGCGTCGACAGGATCGAGTCATCGGTCTTGAACGAGGTCATGACCGCCCAGAGCAGCGGCAGGACCACCAGGATCGCCCAGATGATCAGCACTCCGTGCGAGAAGACGTTGAGGACCTTGCCCTCACCGCTCTTCTTCTTCTTGCCGCCCTGCGCGGGGCCCTTGGACACGGGGGCCGGTTCCGTCACCGTGACCACGGGAGGGGTTTCAGTGGCCTTCACGTGTGCTCACCTCGTACTGTCGAGCCGGCCGCCGGGACCGGGCTGTCTTGCCTGCTGGGGATCCGGGCGACGCGTCCCGGGAGGCACAGCATCAGAACTCCAGCCGCTCGCGCCGGCCCAGACGCATCACGATGGCGGCGAACACCATGGTGACGATGAGCAGCCCCACACCGATCGTGGTCGCGTATCCGGCCTGACCGTCACGGAAGGCCGTCTGGTAGACGTACAGCGGCAGGACCGAGGTCGCGTAGTCGGGGCCGCCGGGGCCCACGGTCATGACCTGCACGGTCGTGAAGGCCTCGACCCCGAGCGCCAGGATGCCCATGTAGACCCACCCGGACTGCACCGTGTCCCAGAGCAGCGGCAGGGTGATCTTGAAGAACGTCGTGACGCGGCTGGCCCCGTCCAGGAGCGCCGCCTCGTAGAAGTCCTTCGGGATCGACGCCATTCCGGCGGAGAAGAGGACGACGAAGAACCCGACCGTCGACCAGACCAGCACCACCATGACGCAGATGAGCGCCAGGTTCGGGTCGCCCAGCCAGTCCGGCTGGACGGAGTCGAGCCCGATTCCCTTGAGCGCCGAATTCAGCATTCCACTGCGCGGGTTGTACGCGAACTGGAACAGCAGGGCGACGATGACGATCGAGAGCACCTGCGGGAAGAAATAGGCGATCTTGTAGAACCCCGAGCCCCGCACGCCGGAGACCGCGGCGTTCTTCCGCCGCCGGCCTCCGACATTGAGCATGAAGGCGAAGAAGAGCGCGAGGCCCAGCGTCACCAGCGGCAGCAGCAGCACGAGCAGCACGCTGTGCTGCAGCGACTTCCAGAAAATGTCGTCCTTGAACATCCTCGTGTAGTTGTCGAGGCCGACCATCTTGAAGTCCGGGCTCAGGCCGGTCCAGTCCGTGAAGGAGTAGTAGATGGACTGGATGAACGGCCAGATGACGAAGACCGCGTACAACGCCAGTGGGGCTACCAGAAACCCCACAATGAACCGGTACTTGCCGTGCTGCATCGTTTACCGACCCCGATCTTTCCGCGGGTGCCGCCGCTGGTGACGGTTGCTCACTAGTGCTTGTACTTCTTGACGGACGAGTCCTTGGCCGCGGCGTCCGCGTAGCCCTGGATCTTCTTGATGGCCTCGGCGGGCGTCAGACGCCCGGCCATCATCTCGCCGATGCCGGCGGTGCCGATCTGCTCCTTCTGGAGCTTCACGTACCAGTCCTGCATACGCGGGTTCACCACGTTGTCGCCGGCCTTCTTCAGCGCGTCGACACCGGCCTGCATGGCCGTGGAGAGGGTCAGACCGTCGGTGCCGCCGTTGAAGGCGCTCAGCGACTTGACCTGCTTGGTGAAGTTCTTCGAGGACTCCTCGGAGAGCATGATGCGCAGCTGCTCCATGCCGCCCGCGGGGTTCTTCGCCTTGGCCGGGACGACGAAGGGCTCGCCGCCGGACGCCCAGATGGTGCCGAAGGGCAGCTTGTCCGACGAGTCGAGGCTGGAGGGGGCCGAGACCATCATCTTGAAGTCCTTGGGCGTGGTCGGCGCCGCCTCGTTCTCCACCCACGAACCGTTCGGGATGAAGAGTGCCTTGCCCTTGGTCCACTCGGTCTGCGACTGGATGTGGGTCAGGCCCGGGGTGCCCTTGAGGATGTACCCCTTCTTGTACAGCTCGTAGTACGCCTCGAACGCCGCCTTGACCGCGGGGTCCTTCCAGGCGTTCGGCTCCAGGTTGTCGATCTTGTCGAGAACCTCCCGGCCACCGATCTTGCCGATGAAGGGGTAGAGCGAGAACGGCAGGTAGTACGGGTACTTGCCCGGGTACGTCCAGCCGGCGATGCCCTGCTTCTTCGCCTTTGCGCACAGGGCGAGCATGGCATCCCAGTCCTCGGGATACTCGGCGTCCAGCTTCTCCAGATTGGTCTGCGAGTACCAGACGCCGTACACGGTGTAGGCGTAGTACATGATCCAGACCGGGTCACCGTCGAACTGACCCATCTCCAGGACACCGGGGCGCAGGGTGTCGCGGACCTTCTTGCTCGGGTCGTCGATGGACGGGGCGTCCATCAGTGCCGTCAGGTCGAACAGCTGCTTCTTGTCGACGAGGACGCCCATGTCCATCTGCTCGGCACCGGAGTTGTCGATCAGGTCCGGCGGGGTGCCGCCGTTGAAGCGCGGCTGCAGCTGCGACTGGATCTTCTGCGTCGCGGAGTGCTTGACCTTGGCCTTCGGGAAGGCCGCGGTGTACTTCTTCTCCGCGTCGATCGCGTACTGCTGGCCGAAGCCGCCGTCGAAGATGACCACGTCGAGAGCGGCCGTCTCGTTGACGCCCAGCGGGTTCTTGGCGCTGGTCTTGCCCTTCTCGACCGGGTCGTCGCTGCCGCTGTCGCTGCTCGCGCAGGCCGACAGGAAGCTCATCGTCGGGACGGTGATCAGACCGAGTGCGGCAGACCGCTTGATCAGATCGCGACGGCCAAGGCCCTCATTCTTGTGGGCGGAGGTGGATCCCATGCTCAAGTCCTCGCCTTCTCCAGGACTCAGGCGGTGTGTACCGGTCGCCCCGTCGATATTCGCCTCAGGCGAAGGGCCCCGCCACCGCGGTCAGTTGCGCTTGGGTGGTGCAGATTTCAGGCTGGTCATTGCAGTGGGGGCGCGAGGAGACCGAACAAGGGACGCACCTGCGGCGTCCTGTTGTCCTGCCCCCGTGTCTCCCCTGACCGCACACGTGGAAAAAAGCTGTGCGGACGCCGACAGGTATAGTCCACTTGTCGCCAACTGAGCAAGATCGAATGCAGGTTTGGACGGCAGTCTTTCCCGAGTTGAGACCTCGCGGATACCTCGGCACCGCACGGCCTCCTTCGGATGTAACGATTTCCGCATTACGGTCGATTCGCACGCCGTCTCTGATCCAACACCCTTGACACCAAGCGCCACTTCACTCCCTACTGGTTCCTGCGCCCCCCTCTGACAACGTTGTCCAAGCGCACTTCCTCGGGAGGAATGGCTCGGCATGCAGCCCCGACACGGTTCTCGCAAGAGACAAAGCAGCACCGCCGCTCTGATCGCGGCCTCACTCGTCCTGCTCGTGACAGCCCCCACCGCGGCCGCGGCCACCTCGGCCGGCGCGGGCGCGAAGGGCCAGAAGGCCGCCGGCGACCGGACGTTCAGCTCGTCCTTCGAGGCGGACGAGAAGCAGCCGGACTGGCGCAATACCGTCGAAGAAGGCCCTGACGGCACGAAGCGGGCATCAGGTATCGATGGCGGCTTCTCCGCCGGAATACCGGGCAATGTCACCGACAAGGTCACCGATCTCCGGGCCAGTGACGAGAACACCGGCGGCGGCGAGGTGAAGGAGAACCTCGTCGACGGCCAGTCCGGTACGAAGTGGCTCTCGTTCGAGCCCACGGCCTGGGTCGAGTTCGATCTCGTCGAGCCGGTCAAGGTCGTGACGTACGCGCTGACTTCGGCCGACGACCACGACGAGCGGGACCCGAAGGACTGGACCCTGCAGGGCTCCGAGGACGGCAAGACCTGGACGGACCTGGATTCCCGGACCGGCCAGACCTTCAGCGAGCGCTTCCAGACCAAGTCGTACGACTTCACGGCGGACAAGGCCTACCAGCACTTCCGCCTGGACATCACGAAGAACAACGGCGCCTCGGACGCGACCCAGCTCGCCGACGTCCAGTTCTCCGACGGGAACACCTCCGCCCCCGCGCCCGACGACATGCGCAGCCAGGTCGACCGCGGTCCGTCCGGCTCCCCCACCGCCAAGGCCGGCGCCGGCTTCACCGGCAAGAAGGCACTGCGGTACGCGGGTACGCACAAGGCGGACGGCCGGGCCTACTCGTACAACAAGATCTTCGACGTCAACACGGCCGTCACCCGGGACACCGAACTTTCCTACCTGGTGTACCCCCAGATGGGCGAGACGGACCTGTCCTACCCGGCCACGCACGTCGCGGTGGACCTGGCGTTCACGGACGGCACCTACCTCAGCGATCTGCGCGCCACCGACTCCAACGGCGGTCTGCTGACCCCCGCGGGGCAGGCCGACGCCAAGCGGCTGTACGTCAACCAGTGGAACAAGGTCGACGCGCGGATCGGCACGGTCGCGGCGGGCAAGACCGTCGACCGCATCCTCGTCGCGTACGACTCCCCCAAGGGGCCGTCGAAGTTCCAGGGCTGGATCGACGACATCGCGATCGCGCCCCAGGCGCCCGAGAAGCGCAAGAAGCACCTCTCGGACTACGCCTCGACCGTCCGCGGCACCAACTCCAGCGGCTCCTTCTCCCGGGGCAACAACTTCCCCGCCACCGCCGTCCCCAACGGCTTCAACTTCTGGACGCCGGTCACCAACGCCGGATCGACCAGCTGGCTGTACGACTACGCGCGCGGCAACAACGACGACAACCTGCCCACCCTGCAGGCCTTCAGCGCCAGCCATGAGCCGAGCCCCTGGATGGGCGACCGGCAGACCTTCCAGCTGATGCCGTCGGCCGCCTCCGGCACCCCGGACGCGTCACGCACGGCGCGCGCCCTGCCGTTCAAGCACGAGAACGAGACGGCGCGGCCCCACTACTACGGGGTGACGTTCGAGAACGGCCTCAAGGCCGAGATGACGCCGACCGACCACGCGGCGCGGATGCGGTTCACGTATCCGGGCAAGGACGCGAGCATCGTCTTCGACAACGTCTCCAACGACGGCGGGCTCACCCTCGACCCGGCGACCAGCTCCTTCACCGGCTACTCCGACGTGAAGAGCGGCGGCTCCACCGGCGCCACCCGGCTCTTCGTGTACGGCGTCTTCGACGCCCCCGTCACCGGCAGCGGCAAGCTCTCCGGCGGCGGCGGTGACGACGTCACCGGCTATCTGCGCTTCGACGCGGGCAAGGACCGCACCGTCAACCTGCGGCTCGCCACCTCGCTGATCAGCGTCGACCAGGCGAAGCACAACCTGGCCGCCGAGATCCCCGCCTCGCGCTCCTTCGACCGGGTCGAGGACAAGGCGCAGGACGCCTGGGACGACCTGCTCGGCAAGGTCGAGGTCGAGGGCGCGTCCGCCGACCAGCTGACCACGCTGTACTCCAGCATGTACCGGCTCTACCTCTACCCGAACTCGGGCTTCGAGAAGGTCGACGGCAAGGACACGTACGCCTCCCCGTTCTCCCCGCAGGTCGGCTCGGACACCCCGACGCACACCGGCGCGAAGATCGTCCAGGGCAAGGTGTACGTCAACAACGGCTTCTGGGACACCTACCGGACCACCTGGCCGGCGTACTCCTTCCTCACGCCGAAGAAGGCCGGCGAGATGGTCGACGGCTTCGTCCAGCAGTACAAGGACGGCGGCTGGATCTCCCGCTGGTCCTCCCCCGGCTACTCCGACCTGATGACCGGCACCTCCTCGGACGTCGCGTTCGCCGACGCCTACGTCAAGGGCGTGAAGTTCGACGCCGAGGCGGCGTACGACGCGGCCCTGAAGAACGCCACGGTCGTCCCGCCGACCTCGGGCGTCGGCCGCAAGGGCATGGTGACCTCGCCGTTCGTCGGGTACGCGAACACCTCGACCCACGAGGGCCTGTCCTGGTCGCTGGAGGGCTACCTCAACGACTACGGCATCGCGCAGATGGGCAAGGCGCTCTACGCGAAGACGCACAAGCAGCACTACAAGGACGAGTCCGAGTACTTCCTGAACCGGGCCCGCAACTACGTCGAGCTGTTCGACGACAAGGCGGGCTTCTTCCAGGGCAAGGACGCCAAGGGCGACTGGCGGCTCCCCTCCGACCAGTACGACCCGCGGGTCTGGGGCTACGACTACACGGAGACCGACGGCTGGGGCTACGCGTTCACCGCCCCGCAGGACAGCAAGGGCCTCGCCAACCTGTACGGCGGCCGGGACGGTCTGGCCAAGAAGCTGGACACGTACTTCTCCACCCCCGAGACGGCGGGCCCGGAGTTCGTCGGCTCGTACGGCGGCGTCATCCACGAGATGACGGAGGCGCGTGACGTGCGGATGGGCCAGTACGGTCACAGCAACCAGGTCGCGCACCACGTCACGTACATGTACGACGCGGCCTCGCAGCCGTACAAGACGCAGGAGAAGGTGCGCGAGGTCCTCGGCCGCCTGTACACGGGCAGCGAGATCGGCCAGGGGTACCACGGCGACGAGGACAACGGCGAGCAGTCGGCCTGGTTCCTGTTCTCCTCGCTCGGCTTCTACCCGCTGGTGATGGGCAGTGGCGAGTACGCGATCGGCTCCCCGCTGTTCACCAAGACGACCGTGCACCTGGAGAACGGCCACGACCTGGTCGTCAAGGCGCCGAAGAACAGCGCGAAGAACATCTACATCCAGGGCCTGAAGGTCAACGGCAAGAAGTGGACCTCCACCTCGCTGCCGCACGACCTGCTGGCCAAGGGCGGGGTGCTGGAGTTCGACATGGGCTCCAAGCCGTCCGCCTGGGGCACCGGCAAGGACGCCGCTCCCGTCTCCCTCACCAAGGACGACCAGGTCCCGTCGCCGAAGAAGGACGTGCTGAAGGGCGAGGGGGCCCTGTTCGACAACACCTCGGCCACCACGGCCACCGCCACCACGGTGGACCTCCCGGTCCCCTCGGCGACGAACGCGGTCCAGTACACGCTGACGTCGGGCGAGGCGGCCAAGGCCCCGAGCGGCTGGGTGGTGCAGGGGTCCTCGGACGGCACGACCTGGAAGGACCTCGACAAGCGGTCCGGCCAGTCGTTCGCCTGGAACAAGCAGACGAGGGCCTTCACGGTGAACGCCCCCGCCTCGTACGCGCACTACCGGCTGGTGCTCGACGGTGAGTCGACGCTCGCGGAGGTGGAGCTGATCTCCTGATCCCGCGCCCGTCCACGACCGGCCGGCGCCCCTTCGGGGGGCGCCGGCCGGTCGCTTTCGGACGGGTGCGGAGCCTCGCGGCGCGCTCAGACGTGTTCCGGCGTCTCCGGGACGGCCGCGGGGAACAGGCTCTCGGGCAGGGTCACGTTCCAGGCCGTGATCACCGGCTTGCCGTGCTCCGTGCCGAGCCGGGACACGGCGCCCGTGGCGAGCTGGAACAGCGTGCCCTCGGCCGGGGTCAGACCGAGGTAGCGAGCCGTCAGCACGCGCAGGAAGTGGGAGTGCGCGACGAGCGCGATGTCCCCGTCACCGGCGCGTCCGGCGGCCTCCGCGACCTCGGCCAGCACCCGGTCGGCCCGCGCGCCGACCTCGGCGGGGGACTCGCCGGGGTGCGCCGCGGGGCCTGCGGCGACGCCGTCGGTCCAGAGGTTCCAGTCGGGGCGGGTGAGCCGGATCTCGCGGGTGGTGATGCCCTCGTAGGCGCCGTAGTCCCACTCGCGCAGTTCGGGGGTGATGCGGGGCGCGACGAGCCCCGCGAGTTCGGCGGTGCGCCGGGCCCGGACCGAGGGGCTGACCAGGGTGAGGGCGATGTCGCGGTCGGCGAGCAGGGGCCCGAGGGCGCGGGCCTGGCGTTCGCCCAGGGGCGTCAGGGGCAGGTCGGTGTGGCTCGTGTGCTGTCCGTTGCGGGACCACTCCGTCTCGCCGTGCCGGATCAGGATCAACTCGCCCATGTGAAGGCCATCCGCTCTCAGTGCTGTTTCCGCTCATGTGCTGTCGATGGTGCGAACCCGCTGGTCCACGATTGCATTCCGGCCGTGGCGAGGCGGGCGGGCGCGCCCGGGGGTGACCTGATGCGGCTACGCGCGCTACCGCTGATCGGCGAGGATCTCCGCGATGACGTGCCGTGCGGTCTCCGCCATGAACGTGTTGGTCCCCCGGTAGTACTGAAGCTCCATCAGCGCGATGGAGAGCGCCCAGCCGGTGCCCCGCGCCCACGCGGCGTCGTCCGCCCGGGCCGCGTCGCGGAAGGTGCCGCGCGCGCCGGCGGGCAGCACGTACCAGGCGGAGATCAGGTCGACGGCGGGGTCGCCGAGGCCGAGGCAGCCGAAGTCGATGACGGCGGTGAGGCGCCCGCCGGCCGTCAGCATGTTCCCCGGTTGCAGGTCCGCGTGGATCCAGCCGGGCGGGCCGGCCGGCGCCGGTGCGCGCAGGGCCGTCTCCCAGACCTCGGCGGCCGTCACGGCGTCGGTCTCGGTGCGCAGATCCGCGAGGGCCTCGCGGACCGCGGTGTCCCGGGCGGCCAGGGATTCACTGCGGTAGGACGGGGGCCCGTCGGCGGGGTCGACGAGGTGGAGGGCGGTGACGAAGCCGGCCAGGTCCCGGGCGAGCGGGGCGGCTTCGGCGGTGTCGCCGACCGTCGGGCAGGTCCCGTCGAGCCAGCCGTAGACGGACCAGGGCCAGGGGTAGCCCTCGCCGGGCACGCCCGCGCCCAGCGGTACGGGGATGGCGACCGGGAGCGCCGGGGCCAGGCGCGGCAGCCAGCGGTGTTCCTTGGCGGTGTCGCCGGCCGAGCCCGCGGTACGGGGGAGCCGCACGACGAGGTCCTCGCCGAGCCGGTACATCGCGTTGGCCGTCCCGGCGGCGCCGACGCGTTCGACGGGCCGGCCGGCCCAGTGCGGGAACTGCGCGGCGATCAGCCGGCGCACGAGCGGAGGGCCGGTTTCGGGTTCGTCGGCGTGCATCCTGCCTGTGCTCATTCCTGCCGTCCTGGAGAGGTCGAAGTCCGGTCTCCGGACATCCGACCCCGGCGCCGCCGCACCCGTCAACCGCAGGGGAGGGCTCCGCAAGTCCAGCGGTCGCCGAAGGGGCCGACGGTCCGCGCGGCGGGGCACACGGCCGGTTCCGCCCGATCCGCCTCGCCGTTCCTCCGCGGCGGGTCGCGCCGTTCCGTCACCGCACGGGACGGCCGCCGGCCCCCTCTGCTCCGCGTACCTGACGCCGTGGCCGAGGGGGCCGGCCGCTTCCTCAGCCCTTGACCACGTCCAGCGCCTCGTCGCCGACGACCACGACCTCGTACGGCCGGTCCGTGTCGGCTGTGACGCGGAGCGTGCCGCCTTCGCGGACCAGTTCGTACGTGGCGGCCGGGGCGCCCGTGAGGTCGGGGACCGTCACCGTACGGGTGAAGTCGCCCAGGCCCTCGGGGGCGTACACCCGCAGCTGAAGGTCCTGCGTCCAGTCGCCGTCCGGGCGGGAGGCGTCCGCGCCGAGCGGCAGGACCGCGCCGGGGCGGACCAGCAGCGGGAGGCTGTCGAAGCCGTGGATGCCGTGGTGCCAGGCGGGTCCTGTGACGGTCTCGCCGGTCAGGAAGTGGGTCCAGACGCCCTCGGGGACGTAGTACTCGACCTGGCCGTCCTCGCTGAAGACCGGTGCCACGAGGAGGTCGGGGCCCAGCAGGTACTGCCGGTCCACCGTGCGGGTGGCCGGGTCGTCGGGGAACTCCAGCAGCATCGGGCGCATGGTGGGGACGCCGGTGCGGTGGGCCTCGACGGCGGCGCCGTACAGGTACGGCATCAGGCGGTGCTTCAGCTCGGTGAACTGCTTGGCGACCGCGACCGCCTCGTCACCGAACTCCCACGGCACCCGGTAGGACGAGGAGCCGTGCAGCCGGCTGTGCGAGGAGAGCAGGCCGAAGGCGAGCCAGCGCTTGAAGACCGCCGCGTCGGGCGTGCCCTCGAAGCCGCCGATGTCATGGCTCCAGAAGCCGAAGCCGGACAGGGAGAGGGAGAGGCCGCCGCGCAGGGACTCGGCCATCGCGCCGAACGAGGACCAGCAGTCGCCGCCCCAGTGGACCGGGAACTGCTGGCCGCCGGCGGTGGCGGAGCGGGCGAAGAGGACGGCCTCGCCGGCTCCGCGCTCCTTCTCCAGGAGCTCGAAGACGGCCTTGTTGTACAGGTGCGTGTAGTAGTTGTGCATGCGCTCCGGGTCGGAGCCGTCGTGCCAGACGACGTCGGTGGGGATGCGCTCGCCGAAGTCCGTCTTGAAGCCGTCGACGCCCTGGTCGAGGAGGGTCTTCAGCTTGGCCTGGAACCAGGCGGTGGCCTCGGGGTTGGTGAAGTCGACCAGCGCCATGCCGGCCTGCCACTTGTCCCACTGCCAGATGTCGCCTTCAGGGGTCAGGACGAAGTACCCCTTCTCCGCGCCCTCGGCGTACAGGGCGCTCTTCTGCGCGATGTACGGGTTGATCCAGACGCAGATCTTCAGGCCCTTCTCCTTGAGCCGGGCGAGCATGCCGACCGGGTCGGGGAAGGTCTTCGGATCCCATTCGAAGTCGCACCACTGGTACTCGCGCATCCAGAAGCAGTCGAAGTGGAAGACGGAGAGCGGGATGCCGCGCTCGGACATGCCGTCGACGAACGAGGTGACGGTCGCCTCGTCGTAGTCGGTCGTGAACGAGGTGGTCAGCCAGAGGCCGAACGACCAGGCCGGCGGCAGCGCCGGGCGGCCGGTCAGGGCGGTGTAGCGGGTGAGGACGTCCTTGGGCGTGGGGCCGGCGACGACGAAGTACTCCAGCGTCTGGTCCTCGACGCTGAACTGCACCTGGCCGACGGCCTCGGAGCCGACCTCGAAGGAGACCTTGCCGGGGTGGTTGACGAAGACGCCGTAGCCGCGCGAGGAGAGGTAGAACGGGATGTTCTTGTACGCCTGCTCGCTGCTGGTGCCGCCGTCCGCCTGCCAGATGTCGACGGTCTGGCCGTTCTTCACGTACGGGGTGAACCGCTCGCCGAGGCCGTGGATCGTCTCGCCGACGCCGAGGGCGAGCTGGGCGAACATGTGGTGGCCGCCGTCCTGGACCGTGGCGAAGGCGGTGCCCTTGGGGCCGGCGGCGGTCAGGAGCCGGCCGTCCGCGTCGAGGAACTCCAGGCCGAAGCCGCCCTCGGCGGGGAGCCGGAGGGTGAGCGGACCGCTGGTGAGTTCGGCGGCGGTGCCGTCGTCGCGGGTGGTGGCCGTGGCGTCCCCGGTGGCGCCGGGGAGGGCGAAGTCCGGGCCGGGCCGGCGCTTGCCCGCGAGGTGGGTGACGCGGACGCCGATGACGCCTTCGGCGGCGGCGTACGCCTCCACCGTGATCAGGGGGGCGTTGAGCGTGTCCCCGCGCCGCGTCACGCGCTTGACGGCGGCGTAGGCGGTGAGGCGGTCGGTGTCGAGGCGGAGGTCGCGGAGCTCGGTGGCGTACGAGGCGTTCACACCGTCTCGCATCTGCCAGAAGCCGTCGGTGAACTTCATGGGGGGTCTTCCTTAACCGGTACGGGGTGTTCGGGGTGCGTCGTCGGTCGTCAGTCGTCAGGAATGCGGGGGAAGCCCGTTCAGGAGGGCCGGCGCGGCCCGGTCGAGGACGGAGGCGACCCGGTCCCAGGTGGCCGTGTCCCGGGGTACGGCCGGCAGTTCGCGGCCCTCGCCGGTGCCCCACTCCGTCGCCAGGGCCACCGGGTCGCGGCCGGTGGCGGCGCCCGCGGCGAGGGCGGCCGCGCCCAGGGCGACGAGCTCGGCGGAGTCCGGGAGGATCACCGCACGGCCGGACAGCCGGCGCACGGTCTCCACCCACATCGTGCCGCGCGCTCCCCCGCCGATCAGCCGCAGCGGCGCGTCCGGCGCGTCGAGCGGCAGCTCGTCCAGGGCGCGCAGCACGGCGACGACCGCGCCCTCGTAGGCGGCGCCGAGGATCTGCTGCCGGGTCGTGTCGTGCCGCAGGCCGTGCAGGAGGCCGGAGGCTGCCGGGAGGTCCGGGGTGCGCTCGCCGTCCAGGAAGGGCAGCAGTACGGCCTCGCCGCCGGGTACGGCCTCCTCGCGGTCCAGGCCGAACAACTCGGCGACCTTGTCCACGGCGAGGGTGCAGTTCAGGGTGCAGCCCAGCGGGAGGCGGGTGCCGTCGGTCGCGGCGAAACCGGCGAGCAGCGCGGAGTGCGGACGGTTGCGGGTGGCGGCGAAGACCGTGCCGGAGGTGCCGAGGCTGACCACCGGGTGGTCGAGGAGCCCTTCGGCTCCCAGGCCCAGGCCCACCGCGGCGGCCATGTTGTCGCCGGTGCCGGCGGCGACGGGGATGCCGGCGGGCAGGCCGAGGGCGCGGGCGGCCTCGGTGGTGAGGTGTCCGGCGCGGGTGGCCCCGGTGGCGGCGACGGTGGACAGCATGTCCGCGCGCATGCCGGTGAGGGCGAGCAGCTCGGGGTCGTAACGCTGGGTGGCGGGGTCGTACCACAAGGTGCCGGACGCGTCGCCCGGGTCGGTGACGGCGGCGCCGCTCAGCCGCTCGGTGAGGAAGTCGTGCGGGAGGCGGACGGCGGCGGTCGCCGCGGCGGTCGCCGGTTCGTTCTCGCGCAGCCACATCCACTTGGCGGCGGTCATCGAGGCGACGGGCACCGATCCGGTGCGGTCCAGCCAGCCCTCCCGCCCGAGTGCGGCGGTGAGGGCGGCGGCCTGCGGGGCGGAGCGGGTGTCGTTCCACAGGAGGGCGGGGCGCAGCGGGCGGCCTTCGGCGTCCAGCGTGACCAGCCCGTGCTGCTGGCCGGCCACGGCGATTCCGGTGACGGCGGCCGGGTCCACACCCGATTCGGCGAGGGCGGCGGCGACGGCCGCGCACAGGGCCTGCCACCACTGCTCGGGATCGCTCTCGCGGGCGCCGCCCTGGCCGGTCACGGTGTGCGGGGCGCGGCCCACGGCGAGCAGCCGGCCGGTGGCGGTGTCGACGACGGCGGCCTTGGTGGACTGGGTGGAGCTGTCCACGCCGATGACGGCCGATGCCGGCGCGGTGTCCGGTTTCCTGGCTGGTCGCGACGGCATGTCGTACCTCGTTCCTGTGGGTCCCGGTTTTGATCGTACACAAAACAAATAATTCTTCGAAGCGCTTCGACAACCCGGAAAGCCGCCCATAGCCTGCCCGGACCGAGCGTCAAGACCCCCGGCTCAGCTGTCACGTTGTCCCTATGTGACGGGTGTGTCACCAGGATGGTCTAGAAACAAACGCCAAGATGCCGTATTAGTACTGCGAGCAAACAAATCGGTCGGACGGCAGAGCAGCCGTCCGGGCCATGTCGACAAGAGGCAGCAGAATGTCGAATCGCTTCACCCCCACCCCCGCCGACAGGTTCACCTTCGGGCTCTGGACCGTCGGCTGGCGAGGCAACGACCCCTTCGGTGACGCCACCCGCCCCGCCCTGGACCCGGTCGAGTCCGTCGAGCGCCTCGCGGAGCTCGGCGCGCACGGCGTGACGTTCCACGACGACGACCTGATCCCGTTCGGCGCCTCCGACAGCGAGCGCGCCGCGATCGTCACGCGTTTCAAGGCCGCCCTGGACCGCACCGGTCTCAAGGTCCCCATGGCCACCACCAACCTCTTCACGCACCCCGTCTTCAAGGACGGCGGCTTCACCTCCAACGACCGCGACGTCCGCCGCTTCGCGCTGCGCAAGGTCATCCGCAACATCGACCTCGCCGTGGAACTGGGCGCCGAGACGTACGTCGCCTGGGGCGGCCGCGAGGGCGCCGAGTCGGGCGGGGCCAAGGACGTGCGGGTCGCGCTGGACCGGATGAAGGAAGCGTTCGACCTCCTCGGCGAGTACGTCGTGGACCAGGGCTACGACCTCCGCTTCGCGATCGAGCCCAAGCCGAACGAGCCGCGCGGCGACATCCTGCTGCCCACCGTCGGCCACGCCCTGTCCTTCATCGAGCGCCTGGAGCGCCCGGAGATGTACGGCGTGAACCCCGAGGTCGGCCACGAGCAGATGGCCGGGCTGAACTTCGCGCACGGCATCGCGCAGGCGCTGTGGGCGGGCAAGCTCTTCCACATCGACCTCAACGGCCAGTCCGGCATCAAGTACGACCAGGACCTCCGCTTCGGCGCCGGCGACCTGCGCCAGGCCTTCTGGCTCGTCGACCTCCTGGAGGACTCGGACTACGCGGGCCCGCTGCACTTCGACTTCAAGCCGGTGCGCACCGACGGCATCGACGGGGTCTGGGAGTCCGCGAAGAACTGCATGCGCAACTACCTGATCCTCAAGGAGCGCGCGCTGGCGTTCCGCGCCGACCCGGCCGTGAAGGAGGCGCTGGCCGCCTCCCGCCTGGACGAGCTGGCGCAGCCCACCGCGGCCGACGGGGTCAAGGCCCTGCTCGCGGACCGTTCCGCGTACGAGGACTTCGACGTGGACGGCGCCGCCCAGCGCTCGATGGCCTTCGAGGCGCTCGACCAGCTCGCCATGGAGCACCTGCTCGGCGTCCGCTGACACCCGGGGTGTCCGGCGGGCAGCCGCCGGACACCCCTTCTCCCCGGGCGCGGGTCTGCCGGACCCGTGCCCGGACGAACGGATCCACCTCGTCGGGACACAGGGGTCCCCTCGGGCCGGCACCCCTCTCACGCAAGGGCACCATCGTGACAGCACCTTCTCCGGACGGCCCGCGCCTCCCGCGCCACCGTCATCACCGGCGGGTCATCGTCCCGCTCACCGTCGTCTCCGCGTTGCTGGGCGGCGTCGTCCTGTCCGGCTGCGGGCAGCAGCGGGATGCGGATGTGTACACCGTCATGAACTCGTCGACCGACGAGTCCTACCACCGCTGGGACGCCCAGACGCTGGCCCGGTGCAGCAAGCAGCTCGGGGTGAAGATCGAGCAGCAGAGCGTCCCGGCCGCCCAGGTGATGACGAAGGCCCTGCGCATGGCGTCCTCGAAGTCACTGCCCGACGTGCTCCAGCTGGACGCCTCGGAGATGCCGACGTTTGCCGAGGCGGGCGGGCTGATCCCGCTGAAGGACCTCGGTCTGACGACGAAGGACATCCCCGACGGGATCGTCAACTTCGGTTCGTACGACGGGAAGTACTACGGCGCGGCGCGCACGGTGAACACCCTGGCGCTGTTCTACAACAAGGACACCCTCGACAAGGCCGGCCTGAAGGTGCCCACCACCTGGGGCGAGATGCGGGAGACCGCCAAGAAGCTCACCCAGGGCAAGCGGTACGGCCTCGCCCTGAGCGCGGGCGGCGCGGAGGACGGCGTCTTCCAGTTCACCCCGTTCATGTGGTCCAACGGCGGCGACGAGACGAAGCTCGACAGCCCGCAGGTGGCCGGGGCGCTGGACTACTGGAAGAGCCTCCTGGGGGACGGCTCGCTGTCCAAGTCCACGGTCAACTGGACCCAGGCCGATGTGAACGACCAGTTCATGGCCGGCAACGCCGCTATGATGATCAATGGCCCGTGGCAGGTGGAGACCCTCAACTCCAAGAAGGGGCTGAACTGGGGCATCGCCCAGATCCCGGTCCCGGAGGCCGGCGACGACTCGGTGGGTCCGCTGGGCGGCGGGGTGCTGACCGTGCCGAACACCGGTGACAGCGAGCGGGAGAAGATGTCCGCCAGGATCATCGGCTGCATGTCGGGCGAGCAGGAGCAGATCACCTACGCGATCAACAGCTGGATGGTCCCGGCCAACGAGAAGGCCGCGGCCCAGTGGCGCACGAAGGCCCCGGAGCTGGCGGCCCTCGCCGACCAGGTCGCCACGGCCCGTTCGCGTACCGCCAAGCTCGGCGCGCGGTGGTCGTCCGTGTCGCTGGCCCTGCAGAGCGCCTTCCAGTCCGCGCTCACCGGTGAGTCCAGCGAGGCCGCTCTGAAGCGTGCCCAGCAGCAGGTCACGAGCGGGAACTGAGGTAACGAACCATGTCATCCACCACAGCCTCGGCCGCCGCGGTCCCGGCCGACCCGAAGGCCTCCGCGGCCGGCGCGGCCAAGAAGCCCGGGAACCCGCGAAGCGCCAAGCGGCGCAGGACACTCGCCCAGTGGGGCTTCATCGCCCCCGCGGTGATCTTCATGGCGCTGTTCTTCGGCTACCCGCTCGTCCGCAACATCGTGATGAGCTTCCAGGACTACTCGCCTTCCACCTTCTTCACCGGCAAGGCGCCGTTCAACGGCTTCGACAACTGGAGCAACGTCTTCAACGACGGGCTGTTCGGCAAGGCCCTGTGGCAGACGATCCTCTTCACGGTGGGATCGCTCCTCGGCCAGTTCTGCATCGGCCTGGCCCTCGCCGTCTTCTTCACCCGCCGCTTCCCGCTGAACGGGATCCTGCGCTCGCTGATCCTGCTGCCGTGGCTGGTCCCGATGGTCGTCTCCGGCATCGTGTGGCGGCGCATCTTCGACCAGGACACCGGTGTCCTCAACTCCTTCCTGGACACCGTCGGCCTCCCCGGTGACACGCCGTGGCTGACGAGCACGAGCATGGCGCTCATCTCGGTGATCCTCGTGAACATCTGGATCGGCATCCCGTTCAACATGGTGATCCTCTACGGCGGCCTCCAAGAGGTCCCCAAGGAGCTGAACGAGGCCGCCGCGCTCGACGGCGCGTCCGCCTGGCGCACGTTCCGCTCGGTCACCCTGCCGATGCTCAAGCCCGTCATCACCGTGGTGCTGGTGCTCGGCTTCATGTCGACGGTGAAGATCCTCGACCTGGTCCTCGCCCTCACCGACGGCGGGCCCGCCGACTCCACCCAGACGCTCGGCACGCTCACGTACCAGAACTCGTTCGTCCAGATGGACTTCGGGGCCGGTGCCGTGGTCGGCAACATCCTGATCCTGATCTCCGCCGTCTTCGCGGTGTTCTACCTGCGGGTCAACCGCAACGAGGGGAAGTGACCGGCATGGCGACCACCACCCAGACCCCCGCCGCCCCGGCTCCCGCCACCGTCCACCGGCCGAAGCGCCGCTGGGGTGCGACCGTCCTCGGCGTCGTCATCCTCGCGGTGATGCTGTTCCCGCTGTACTGGATGATCAACACCGCGCTGCAGCCGGACGCGAGCCTGGTCGACGTCGGCCCCGTCCCGACGGGCGTGGACTTCTCCGGCTTCACCTCCGCCCTCACCGAGCAGGGCGGCAACCTGCTGACCTCGCTGGCCGTGGCGCTCGGCGCCGTGGCCATCTGCCTGGCGATCTCCGCTCCGGCGGCGTACGGCCTCGCGCAGTTCAAGCTGCGCGGCAGCAGGACGATCGTCTTCGGCACGCTCATCACCCAGATGGTGCCGGGCATCGTCATCGCGAACGCCCTGTACAGCGCGTACGTGGACCTCGGCCTGGTCAACTCCTACTTCGGCCTCATGCTGGCGGACGCCTCACTGGGCATCCCCTTCGCCATCGTGCTGATGCGCTCGTTCATGGTGTCCATCCCGCGCGAGGTCATCGAGGCCGCCGAGGTCGACGGCGCCGGCCGCGTCCGTACGTTCATCCAGGTCGTCCTGCCGATGAGCCGCAACTCCCTGATCACGGCGGGGCTGTTCTCGTTCCTGTACGCGTGGAGCGACTTCATGTTCGCGCTGACGCTGAACACCACGGACGACGTCAAGCCGATCACACTGGGCATCTACCAGTACATCGGCGCCCACGTCGGTGACTGGGGTTCGGTCATGGCCGCGTCCGTGCTCTCCGCGATCCCGGCGGCGGTCCTGCTCGTGCTGTCCCAGAAGTACATCGCCGCCGGGATCACCGGTGGCTCGGTCAAGTGAGGGTTGCGTTTCCATGAGTGAGTTCCCCGTGTTCCCGCCCGGCTTCGTCTTCGGCGCCGCCACGGCCTCGTACCAGATCGAGGGCGCCGTGCGGGAGGACGACCGCGGTCCGTCGATCTGGGACACCTACAGCCACACGCCGGGGAAGACCGACGGCGGTGACACGGGTGACGTGGCCTGCGACCACTACCACCGCTATCCCGAGGACGTGGCCCTGCTGCGCGACCTCGGCGTGGACTCGTACCGCTTCTCGATCGCCTGGTCGCGCATCCAGCCCACGGGCGGCGGGGCGATAAACCCGAAGGGCCTGGACTTCTACTCCCGGCTGGTCGACGAGCTCCTCGAGGCGGGCATCGAGCCGGCCGCCACGCTCTACCACTGGGACCTGCCCCAGGCGCTGGAGGACCGCGGCGGCTGGCGGGTACGCGAGACCGCGGAGCGCTTCGGGGAGTACGCGGCGATCATGGCGGAGCACCTGGGCGACCGGGTGCCGCGCTGGATCACGCTCAACGAACCGTGGTGCAGCGCGTTCCTCGGCTACTCGGTCGGCCGGCACGCCCCCGGCGCGAAGGAGGGACGCGGGGCCCTGGCCGCCGCGCACCACCTGCTGGTGGGCCACGGCCTGGCGATGAAGGCGCTGCGGGCGGCGGGTGTCCGCGAGGCGGGCGTCACGCTCAACCTGGACCGCAACGTCCCGGCCACCGAGTCGGACGCCGACCTCGCCGCGGTCGTCCGCGCGGACACCCAGCACAACCTGGTGTGGACCGAGCCGATCCTCGCGGGCCGCTACCCGGCCACCGAGGAGGAGACCTGGGGTGAGCTCATCACCGCGCAGGACTTCCGGCGCGAGGGCGACCTGGAGCTGATCTCCCAGCCGATGGACTTCCTGGGCATCAACTACTACCGCCCCATCGTGGTCGCCGCCGCCCCGTACCGCGAGGCCGACCCGTCGCTGCGGGTCGCCACCGACAACCGGTACAGCGAGGGCGAGTACCGGGGCGTCCGCAAGACGGCGATGAACTGGCCGGTGGTGCCCGAGTCCTTCACCGACCTGCTGACCACGCTGAAGCAGACGTACGGGGACGCGCTGCCGCCGGTGCACATCACGGAGAACGGTTCGGCGGAGTTCGACACCGTGGACGCGGACGGCTCGGTGCACGACGCCGACCGCGTCGAGTACCTCCGTACGCACCTGACGGCGCTGCGGGCGGCGATGGACGCGGGCGTCGACGTGCGCGGCTACTACGTCTGGTCGCTGCTGGACAACTTCGAGTGGGCGCTCGGGTACGCGAAGCGGTTCGGGATCATCCGGGTCGACTACGACACCCAGGAGCGCACCCCGAAGGACAGCTACCGCTGGTACCAGCAGCTGATCGCGGCGCACCGGAAGTAGGACGGTCCGCCTCCGGCCGCCCCGTTCGCCGTACGCACGGCGGGCGGGGCGGCTTCCTTCCGCGCCCCCGCGCCCTCATCGCACCGTGTACGCCGCCGGGTCCGCCAGTACTCCACGCACCACCCGCGCCGCCGCGCCCCGCGCCGCGTCGCCGGAGGACGAGGAGGCCCGCAGCCCGTTGCCGTCGCTCCGCCACCGGCCCGACACCACCCGGTCCGCGAGCTGCGCCTCGGCCGGCCCGGCCAGCCACGGCATCAGGTCGCGGTAGATGCCGCCCAGGACGACGGTGCCCAGATCGAAGAGGTTGACGGCCCCGGCCAGCACCACTCCCATCCGGTCACCGGCCGCCCACAGCACCTCCAGCGTCCTCGGGTCGCCCGCCCGGGCCCGCTTCTCCAGTTCGCCGAGTCCGCGCACGCCCGCGGCCGGGTCGATGCCGGCGGCCCGCAGCAGGGCCGCCTGACCGGCGTACTGCTCAAGACAGCCGCGAGCGCCGCACCCGCACAGCGGCCCCTGCGGGTCGACGACCACATGCCCGACCTCCCCCGCGAAACCGTGGGCGCCGCGCAGCAGTTCGCCCTGGAGCACCAGCGCACCGCCGACGCCGATCTCGCCGGTGAGGTAGAGGAAGCAGCCGGCGTCGCCGAGGCCGCCGAACCACAGCTCGGCCAGCGCCGCCAGATTGGCCTCGTTGTCGGAACTGACCGCCAGCGCCCGCCCGGCCGGCCGCAGGGTGCTGAGCGCCTGGCCGAAGATGCCCTCGGCCGCGACGCGGTACCAGCCCAGGTTGGGCGCCTGCCGGACCATGCCGCCGGAGATGAGTCCGGGCAGGGCCAGCTCCACGCCGACGGCCCGCATCCCCTGCTCGCCGGTCGAGGTGATGACCCGGTTGGTCAGCCGGGCGGCGTGGGCGAGGACCTCGGCCGGCGGGGTGCCCCGGTTGTCGATGTGCTCGGTGACGCGGACCCGGTCGGTGCCGGTGAGCCCGACCGCGCACACCGAGACGTAGTCGATGTTGATCTCGACGCCGAGCCCGGCCGGACCCGTGTCCGACACCTTCAGCACGGTGCCGGGGCGTCCGGCGCTCCCGCTGAACGTCTTGCCGGACTCGGTCAGGTGGTCGAGCGCCAGCAGCTCCTCGACGAGCGAGGAGACCGCGGCCCGGGTCAGCCCGACGCGGGCGGCCACCCGGGCGCGGGTCACCTCGCCCTCCTCCAGGACGGCACGCAGGACGAGGCCGAGGTTGGTGCGGCGCACGGACTCGGCTCCGGCCTTGGCGCCGGGCGAGGGGGGACGGAAGGTCATCATCAGACCTTCGAGCGTAGGGCCTCGCGGACCCGGCGGCGCGCATGCGCCCGCGGACGACCTGCGGTTTCGTGACCGGGCACCGGCTGCCGGCCGCCGGTGCGGGCGCTGTCAGCGCCGGGCGCCCGCCCGGTCGAGCAGCACGGCGGCCATCTCCCGGGCGGCGAGCGCCGGGTGGGCGTCGGGGCGGGTGACCGCGTGCGCCAGCGTGCCGTCGATGAGCACCAGGAGCTGGTCGGCGCCGAACTCCGGGTCCGGGTGCCCGTGGCGGGTGAGCTCCGCGGTGAACAGCTCGTGCAGACCGTCCTTGAAGGCGCGGACCTCCGCGTGGGCGGGGTGCGCCGGATCCGTGAGGGCCACATCGGCCGTGGTGTAGCGGCAGCCGTGGAAGGCCGGGCGTGTGGTGACCACCTCCAGCTCGTCGAAGACCGCGAGGACGCGCGCCCGCGCGTCGTCACCGGCCTTCTCCATCACCTCGTCGTAGCGGGCCCGGGCCGGGTGGCTGCGCAGGACCTCGGCGACCAGACCGTCCTTGCCGCCGAAGTGCTGGTAGAGGGAGCGGCGCGCGACGTCGGCCTGTCTGAGGATCGCGTCCACGCCGACGTGCACACCGTGGGTGTAGGTGAGGTCGCGGGCGGCCTCGATCAGCCGTTCGCGGGGGCCGGGTCTCGTCGTCGTCACGTCATCGATTCTGACACGGACTTGACGGTAGAACAACCAGTCTATCTACTGACGGCAGCAAGGTAGACCGACCGTTCGAAGCACCACGCGTCCCTCTCCGCTTCCAAGGAGCAGCCATGCCCCGTTCCGGAACTCTGCCGACCGTGTTAACCGGCGTGTTCATCCCCACCCTCGACTTCTTCATCGTCAACGTGGCCGTCCCCTCCACCCAGCACGATCTGCGCGCCGGCCCGACCGCCGTCGAATGGATCGTCGCCGGGTACGCCCTGGCCTACGGATCCGGGCTGATCCTCGGCGGGCGGCTCGGAGACATCCACGGGCGCCGCCGGATGTTCATGCTGGGGACGGCCCTGTTCACGCTCACCTCCCTCGTGTGCGGGTGCGCGCCCGACGCCACCACGCTGGTCATGGCGCGCGTGGCCCAGGGCGCCGCTGCCGCGCTGCTCGCCCCGCAGGTTCTCGCCATCGTCCGCACGGCGTACGAGGGTCCTGAGCGACTCAGGGCCATCAACGCGTACGCCCTGACGATGGGGCTGGCGGCGGTGTTCGGACAGCTCATCGGCGGGGTGCTCATCCGCGCCGACCTGTTCGGGCTCGGCTGGCGGGCCTGCTTCCTGCTCAACGTGCCGATCGGCATCGCCGTACTGGCCCTCGCCCGGCGGGTGATCCCGGAAAGCCGGGTCGCCGGCGCCGCGCGCCTCGACCTGCCCGGCGCCGCCCTGGTCACCTCCGCCCTCGCCGCCACCCTGCTGCCCCTGATCGAGGGCCGCGAACAGGGCTGGCCCGCGTGGACCTGGGTGTCCTTCGCCGCCTCCGCCGCGCTCTTCGTCGCCTTCGCCCGGAGACGGCTCCCGCCCTCACCCCTGATCGACCCGGCCCTCTTCCGCCAACGCGGCTTCACCGCGGGTCTGTTGACGTACCTCGCGTTCACGATGGGCATGGCCGCCTACTTCCTGGTCTTCGCGCTGTACGTTCAGCAGGGCCGCGGCCTCGACGCGCTTGAGGCAGGGCTCGTCTTCGTCCCGATCGGCGCCGGGTATCTGGCGGCCTCGCTGCTCGCCCCCCGGCTGACGGCCCGTCTCGGCCGGCAGGTGATCGCGGTCGGTGGCCTCACCCGGGCGCTCGGCCTCGCCGCGCTGCTGTTCATGGTGGCGCGGGGGGCCGGCGTCGCCTGGTTCGTCCCGGCGCTCCTCGTCGACGGGATCGGCATGGGACTGGCCCTAGGCCCGATCATGACCACCGTGCTGGCCGGGGTCGCCCAGCGCCACGCCGGAGCGGCCGCGAGTGCGCTCACCACCGCCCAGCAGGTGGGCGGGGCGCTGGGGGTGGGCGCGGTCGGCGTCGTCTACTACGGCAGCGTCGCCGACGGGGTCCCCGCCGCGTTCCGGCACGCACTGACCTACCTGATCGTCATCGCCCTCGTCCTCACCGCGCTCGCGCAGCTGCTCCCCCGCGGCGCCGGGAGGAGCGGTGCCGTCACGTCGTCCACCCGAGAAGGAGCCACCGCATGAGCACCACCGACACCGCCACCGACGCCCTGAACACCCTCGCCCGCCGGTACATCGCCCTGTGGAACGAGCCCGACCCGGTCGTGCGCCACGCCCTCGTCGACGAGTTGTTCGCCCCCGACTGCGCGCACTTCACCCCGTCGCGCGAGGTGCGCGGCCGCGCGGCCATGGTGGCGCGGGTGGCCGACGCCCACGACCGGTGGGTGGCCCCCGGCAGCCACCGCTTCCGGGCGGTACCCGACGCCGACGGGCACCACGGAACCGTCCGGTTCCACTGGGAGATGGTGGAGGTGGCGACGGGGACGGCCGTTTCCGTGGGCTTCGACTTCCTCGTACTCGACGCGGCCGGCCTCATCGCCGGCGACCACCAGTTCATCGACCGGTGACCGGGCCGCCTGCCGCCGGGCCGCCGGCCGCCGGGCTACCGGTGACCCGGCGGCCGGCGGGTGGCGGTCGGCGGATGGCGGCCGGCGGGTGGCGGCCGGCGGGTGGCGGGTGGTGGCGGACACCTCCCCTCACCCGATCGCCGGTGATCACATCCCTGAAACACCGTCGCAGCCGGCCCGCCACATCGCGCGGCTACGGTGGCCGTACGCGGCCGCCGTTGCCCGCTCCACCCGCCCCCGGGCCCCTGGTCCGGCCGTACGAGGAGGCCCGCGGTGCACGTTTCGGCCGTCCGAGGCGACAGCTCACGACCACGGCGTCGCGCGCCCGCGTGGCTCACCCACGTGCTGCGCCTGCGCCGAGCCCCCGTGCCCCGTACGGCGATGGTGCGCGGCGCGCTCGGTGCGGGCCCGCTGCTCGGGGCCGGCATCGCCGCCGGACAACCGGGGCCGGGGGTCCTCGCCGCGCTCGGGGCGATGCTGGCCGGGGTCAACGACCGCCCGGGGACGCGCCGCAAGGGCCTCGTCCACATCGGGCTGCCGGCCGCCGCCGGCTCGCTGGGGCTGCTCGTCGGCGCCCTGGTCGCGGAGGTGTCGGGGCGGTGGGCGGCGGTTCCCGTGCTCTTCCTGGTGGGGTGGGTGTCGGGGGCGCTGAGCACCCGGGGCGCCGTGTGGTCGGCGGCCGCCCTCCAGATGCTGGTCGCCACGACGATCGGCATGGGAATGCCGCTGGCCGGACCCGCGTGGGTGAAGGCGCTGTGCTTCCTGGCCGGTGCGGGCTGGCTGGTGGTCCTGCGGCTGCTGCTGCGCGCTCCGCGAGCGCGGGGAGCGACGCGGCGGAGCGGCGAACGCGAGGCGGTGGCCGCCGTGTTCGACGCGCTCGCGAACGCGCTGGGCGCCCTGGGCGGACCGGGTGCGCCGTCGGCCCGACGCGCACTCGTCGCCGCACAGCAGCAGGCCGACGAGGCGCTGCGGCTGATGCGGTTGCTGCCGTGGCCCCGCCGGGCCGCCGGGACGGACCACGCCCTCGCCGCACGCTTCGGCGCGGGGGCCGCGCTCTGCGAGGCGAGCATCGCGCTGCTGTGGGAGGGCCGGCCCGTCCCGGACGCGGTGGCCGAAGGGCCCCGGCGGCTGGCCGCGGCGGTCCGTTCCGGTGGACCGGCGGGTACGCTGCCGAGCCCTCCGCCGGACACCGTCGAACGCCTCGCCTTCGACCGGGCGGTGCTGGAGGCCGCGGTGGTCTTCGACCGGACGACGGCCGTCGCGCACGCTCCGGAGCCCCCCGGGCACTCCCGCACAAAGGGCATGAACGGCGCGAACGGCGCTGACAGTGCGGACGACGCAGACCGCATGAAGGGCGCATACCGCACGAAGGGAGCAGACCGCGCGAACTCCGCTTTCCGCCCTGGCCTGTTCACACCCGCCGGACGTGAGTACGGGCTGCGGGTGGCGCTCTGCGTCTCGGTCACGGCGACCGTCGCGCTGGTGCTGCACGAGGACCACTGGTACTGGCTGCCGGCCACCGCCGCGTTCCTGGTGAAACCGGACATGGGACCACTGTTCTCACGGGTGGTGAACCGGTTCGCCGGAACCGTGGCGGGAGCGCTGGCCTTCGTCGCGCTCACGGCCGCGCTCGGCGGCCTCGGCCCGCCGCTCGTCGTGGTGGCCGGAGCCCTGGTGCCGCTGTCCACCCGCCACTTCGCGTTCCAGACCGCGGTGATCACCGTGCTGGTGCTGTCGTTCGTCCACACCGCGGGTGACACCGAGGCGGCCGCGTCCCGGCTGCTGGAGACGTTCCTGGCCTGCGTCATCGTGCTGCTCGTCGGCCATCTGCCGCTGGTGGCCGACCCCCGGGTACGCGTCGGCCACCGGTTCGCCGTCACGCTGCGCTGCACGGAGCGGTACCTGCGCCACGTCCTGGACGCGCCGGGCCCGGCCGGAGGCCGGCAGCGGGACGACGTGCGGGGGCTGGCGCTGCGCGGCGCCGCGTACCGGGCGCTCGCCGAGGCGCGGGCCGCGGCGGAGACCGTCGCGGCCGAGCTGCCGGGCCCGTTCGGCGGGAGGCGCCACGACTGGCCGGCGGTGGCGGTGGCCGCCGAGCTGGTCGTCGACGCGGCGACCGCGTGCGCGCTGCGGGTGGGGAACGGGGTGCCGCGGCCTTCGTCGGGTGATGTGGAGCGCGTGACGACGGCGCTGTCCGTGCTGGCGGACGCCCTGGAGGACGGCCACCGCACCACGCGGCCGGCGCCGGGCCCGGGCCCCCGGGACTGCCGGTCGCTCCGGGACGTGATGACCCAGTTGCACGGCATCCACCGGCTCACCGCGGCCGGCCCCGCCGAACGGGCAACGGCCGGTTCCGTCACCCGGCCCTGACCTGGCGCCTTTGCGTAACGACGGTGCGCCGGGGTGGAGATGCCGCCTTGACGGCTTTTCGTCAAACCCTTGGAGCCGTGAGGGACTCGTGAAAGGATCACCCTCAATTCCGTGGCGTGTCCCCGTATCCCGCGGCGCGTCACGCCTCGCCCCACCACCCATGGAGAACACACGTGGCCAAGATCTCCGGCCGTCCGCACGGACGGGCAGCCACCCGTCTCGCCGCCGCCGCGATAACCGCGGCCCTCGTCGGCACCGGCGCCTCCGCCTTCGCCGCGGAGGTGGGCGACGCGCCCATGTACGGCATCACCGGCGTGGACAGCACGGGCGCCTCGTACTACTACGCACCGAACGGTGAAGGCGGCCTGCAGTCCCGCGTCCCGCTCGACACCGGCTGGAAGGACATCAACTTCCTCGGCCTCGTCGACCACAACGCCGACAGCATCGCCGACGGCCGCTGGCAGACCAGCACGTCGGGCGACCTGTCCTACGCCGCCAACGACAACTCCCCACTCAAGAACGTCGGCCACGGCTGGGGCATCTACAACAAGCTCGTCTCCGCGGGCAACCTCGGCGGCGCCGAGGGCGGCGACCTGCTCGGCCGTGACGCGTCCGGGAACCTGTTCCTGTACCTGGGCTACGACGACGGCACCGTCACCAACCGGTACTCCGTCGGCGGCGGCTGGAACGTCTACACCCAGATCGCGGGCAACGGCGACCTGACCGGCGACGGCAAGAGCGACCTCGTCGCCCGCGACACGTCCGGCGTCCTGTGGCTCTACAAGGGCACCGGCGACTACAAGGCCCCGTTCGCCGCCCGCACCAAGGTCGGCGCCGGCTGGAACACGTACAACACCGTCTTCGCCGCCGGTGACATCGACCTGGACGGCAAGGCCGACCTCGTCGGCCGCGACGCCGCCGGTGCGCTGTACCTCTACGAGGGCACGGGCTCGGCCGCGGCCCCGTTCGGGAGCCGTGTGAAGATCGGCACGGGTGGCTGGAACAGCTACCGTCTCATCTTCTGACCAAAAGTGAAGGTTTCCCTCCCGAAGTCATGACACGATTCGGATGAAACCCGTGGCCTGCCCTCCCTCCGGGGACGGGCGGGCCACCCTTCATCTAGATCCATGGAGTACTTCGTGGCCAAAACCTCTGGCCGTAAGAACAGACGCATAGCCGCCCGTGTGGCAGCCGCGGCGCTCACCGCCGCACTCGTCGGTACCGGCACGTCCGCCGTTGCCGCCGACTCCCCGCAGCCGGCGGCGCCGAGCGCGGCGACCGCCGCGCAGCAGCCCGCCGCCGCGACGGCAGCCGCCGCCACCGTGTCCTCCGCCCTGTACGGAATCGACAAGGCCGGCAACTCCTACGGCTACACGCAGAACGGCAAGGGCGGCTTCCTCCCGCGCGAGTCGAACAGTGACAGCAGCTGGTCCGACATCAAGGACATGGCGCAGGTCAACAACGGCACGGACAACGCGACCGACGGTCTGTGGGCGCGGGACTACGCCGGTTCGCTCTACTACATGCCCTGGGAGCTCACCGGCACGCGCCTCGGCGGCGGCTGGAACATCTACAACAAGCTCGTCTCCGCGGGCAACCTCGGCGGCGCCGGAGCCGGCGACCTGCTGGCCCGCGACAGCTCGGGTGCGCTCTACCTCTACCTGGGCCTCGGCACGGGCAAGCTGACGTCCCGCTACAAGGTCGGCAGCGGCTGGAACATCTACAACCAGATCGCGGGCAACGGCGACCTGAGCGGCGACGGCAAGAACGACGTCGTCGCCCGCGACGGGGCCGGCGTCCTGTGGCTCTACAAGGGCACCGGCAACTACAAGGCGCCCTTCGCCACCCGCACCAAGGTCGGCTCGGGCTGGAACGCCTACAACCTCCTCGTCTCGACGGGTGACCTCGACTACGACGGCAGGGCCGACCTGCTCGCCCGTGACTCGGCCGGCATCCTGTGGCGCTACTCCGGCACCGGCAACGCGGCCTCCCCGTACAAGGCCCGCGTCCAGATCGGCGGCGGCTGGAACACCTACCGCCTGCTCTTCTGAGCCGGTAGTTTCCTCCGCACCATGAGAGAGGGCCGCACCCCCGTCGCCGGGGGTGCGGCCCTCTCGCCGTACTGCCGCTGATGCCTACTTGCGGATCAGGCTGCGGAGCACGTACTGCAGGATGCCGCCGTTGCGGTAGTAGTCGGCCTCGCCGGGCGTGTCGATGCGGACGACGCCGTCGAACTCCACACCGGTGTCGGTGGTGACCTTGACCGTGCGCGGGGTGGTGCCGTCGTTCAGCTCGGTCACGCCGGTGAAGGAGAAGGTCTCCTCGCCGGTCAGACCGAGGGACTGGGCGGTCTGGCCCTCCGGGAACTGGAGCGGGAGGACGCCCATGCCGATGAGGTTCGAGCGGTGGATGCGCTCGTAGGACTCGGCGATGACGGCCTTGACGCCCAGGAGCGCGGTGCCCTTGGCCGCCCAGTCACGGGACGAGCCGGAGCCGTACTCCTTGCCCGCCAGGATGACCAGCGGGGTGCCGGCCGCCTGGTAGTTCTGCGAGGCGTCGTAGATGAACGACACCGGGCCGTCGGCCTGCGTGAAGTCGCGGGTGAAGCCGCCCTCGGTGCCCGGCGCGATCTGGTTGCGCAGGCGGATGTTGGCGAACGTGCCGCGGATCATGACCTCGTGGTTGCCACGGCGCGAGCCGTAGGAGTTGAAGTCACGGCGCTCGATGCCGTGCTCCGTGAGGTACTTGCCGGCCGGGGTGTCGGCCTTGATCGCACCGGCCGGGGAGATGTGGTCGGTGGTGACCGAGTCGCCGAGCTTGGCCAGGACACGGGCGCCGGTGATGTCCTCGACCGGGGTCGTCTCCATCGTCATGCCCTCGAAGTACGGGGGCTTGCGCACGTAGGTGGACTCGGAGTCCCACTCGAAGGTGTTGCCGGTGGGGATCGAGAGCGCCTGCCACTGGGCGTCGCCCGCGAAGACGTCCTGGTAGGACTTGTTGAACATGTCCTCGCCGATGGAGTTGGCGACGACGTCGTTCACCTCGGCCTCGGTGGGCCAGATGTCCGCCAGGTGGACGGGCTTGCCGTCCTGGTCGACGCCGAGGGCGTCCTTGGTGATGTCGACCTTCATCGAACCGGCGATGGCGTACGCGACGACCAGCGGCGGGGACGCCAGGTAGTTCATCTTGACGTCGGGGTTGATCCGGCCCTCGAAGTTACGGTTGCCGGAGAGCACCGAGGTCACGGCCAGGTCGTGCTCGTTGACCGCCTTGGAGACCTCTTCCGGCAGCGGGCCGGAGTTGCCGATGCAGGTGGTGCAGCCGTAGCCGACGAGGTTGAAGCCGACCTTGTCGAGGTACGGGGTCAGACCCGCCTTGTCGAAGTAGTCGGTGACGACCTTCGAGCCCGGGGCGAGGGTGGTCTTGACCCACGGCTTGCGGGTCAGGCCCTTCTCGACCGCCTTCTTCGCCACGAGCGCGGCGGCGACCATGACGTAGGGGTTCGAGGTGTTGGTGCAGGAGGTGATCGCGGCGACGGTGACGGCGCCGTGGTCCAACTCGTACGTCGTGCCGTCGGGGGCGGTCACGGTGACCGGGTTCGACGGGGTGCCGTTGGGGGACACGGCCGGCGCGTCGGAGGCCGGGAAGGACTCCTTGCTCGCCTCCATGTCGTCGGTGACGTAGTTGCGTACGTCCTGCGCGAACTGCTGGGAGGCGTTGGCGAGGACGATGCGGTCCTGCGGGCGCTTCGGACCGGCGATGGAGGGGACGACCGTGGAGAGGTCGAGCTCCAGCTTCTCGGAGAAGTCCGGCTCGGCGGCCGGGTCGAGCCAGAGGCCCTGCTCCTTGGCGTACGCCTCGACGAGCGCGACCTGCTGGGCGTCGCGGCCGGTCAGACGGAGGTACTTCAGCGTCTCGTCGTCGATCGGGAAGATCGCGGCGGTGGAGCCGAACTCCGGCGACATGTTGCCGATGGTGGCGCGGTTCGCGAGGGAGGTGGCTGCGACGCCCTCACCGTAGAACTCGACGAACTTGCCGACGACGCCGTGCTTGCGGAGCATCTCGGTGATGGTCAGCACGAGGTCGGTGGCGGTGGTGCCGGCCGGGAGCTCGCCGGTCAGCTTGAAGCCGACGACGCGCGGGATGAGCATGGAGACCGGCTGGCCGAGCATCGCGGCCTCGGCCTCGATGCCGCCGACACCCCAGCCCAGCACGCCGAGGCCGTTGACCATCGTGGTGTGCGAGTCGGTGCCGACGAGCGTGTCGGGGTACGCCTGGCCGCCCCGGACCATGACCGTGCGGGCCAGGTGCTCGATGTTGACCTGGTGGACGATGCCGGTGCCCGGGGGGACGACCTTGAACTCGTCGAACGCGGTCTGGCCCCAGCGCAGGAACTGGTAGCGCTCCTTGTTGCGGCCGTACTCCAGCTCGACGTTCTGGCCGAAGGCGTCCGCCGTGCCGAACTTGTCGGCGATGACGGAGTGGTCGATGACCAGCTCGGCGGGGGCCAGCGGGTTGATCTTCGCCGGGTCACCGCCGAGCTCCTTGACGGCCTCACGCATGGTGGCGAGGTCCACGACACAGGGCACGCCGGTGAAGTCCTGCATGATCACGCGGGCCGGCGTGAACTGGATCTCCTGGCTGGGCTGGGCCTGGGAGTCCCAGCCGCCGAGCGCCCGGATGTGGTCGGCGGTGATGTTCGCGCCGTCCTCCGTGCGGAGCAGGTTCTCCAGCAGCACCTTCAGGCTGTAAGGGAGGCGCGCGGAGCCCTCGACCTTGTCCAGCTTGAAGATCTCGTACGACTCGTCGCCCACGCGCAGCGTGCTGCGGGCGTCGAAGCTGTTCGCCGACACGACAGTCTCCTTCATCAATGTGCGCGTAACTCCGCGCCGCGCCTCACTTCGGCGGGCGCCGCGTGGTGCCGCCTTCGGCGACCCGGCCATCCGCTAAGGTAAAGGTTAGTTAGGTAACCCTTACTGCACGGCGGTCCACTGTGCGCCTTCGGCATATATCTCGATGTCGAGATAACTCTAGTACATCGCCGTGGAAGGGTCATGTCCGGCCGCCCCTGACCGCCCTCATCCGATCGAGGCGTTCGTCCGCGCATCCGGCCGCTTCCACCCCCCTCACCGGCGCACCTGGCCGAGTCGTCGTACCGGATGCTGCACGCGCGAGCGCCGATGGTCTCCACCGCCGGCCTGCGCCGTCGGCGGTGTCCACTGCCGCAGGGCACGTCGACGGTGCTCACTACCGCACGGCACACCATCCCCGAGTGCCACCAGGGCCGTCGTGGGGACGCTTCCGACCTCGTCACCCTACGGCCCAACGCCCCACCCCTCGCCAGGAGTCGGTCTCGTGGCCCACACCGCCCAGTCGGGAGCGGATTCGCGGTGACGACGAGACGCGCCGCCCTTACGATGGCCCGATGGCGTCGATCAAGCAGGTTCAAATCACCTTCGACTGCGCGGAACCCGTGCGCGTCGCTCGCTTCTGGGCCGAGGTGCTGGGGTACGTCGCGCCGCCTCCGGAGGGCTTCGCCACCTGGGACGATTTCGATCGCACGTGGCCCCCGGAGCAGCAGGGGCCTGCGTACGCGGTCTGCGCCGACCCCTCGGGCGTGGGCCCGCGGCTGTTCTTCCAGCGCGTTCCCGAAGGGAAGGTCGTCAAGAACCGGGTGCACCTCGACGTGCGGGTCGGCACCGGACTCGTGGGCGAGGAACGCCTGGCCGCCCTGGAGGCCGAATGCGCACGGCTGCTCCCGCTCGGTGCGGTACGCGGGCAACTGCTGACCGCCGACGAGGAGAACGAGTCGTGCCTGAACATGCAGGACGTCGAGGGCAACGAGTTCTGCCTCGACTGAGCGGCGGCGGACGCGGCGCCTTCGTGAGGCGATGAGCCCGGGCGTCCGCCGCGACGCGCGCCCCGGATCGGAGGGCCGCCCGGCACCCGGGGCTCCGCGGGCCCGGATGCGCCACCCGCCGGCGGCTGATCCGGCCCTGGGCGACAAGCAGCCGCAGCCGGAGCCTGATGCGACACCCGACGCACCCTCACCGGCGTACGAGCACGCGCGGAAGCGGCGTGCCTCGCCGGCGACCGGGAAGGCTGCCAGAGGCATCGGACGAGGCGGTGATCGGTCCCCCGTCCAGTGCCGCCGTGGAGACACAGGGCGGGCCCGGCGGCCGTACCCGCGGGACGACGAGGACGAACGGGGCATCCGCGCCCCACCGGCCCCTCCTCCACCTCTCCACACGCCGGTCACCCGAACACCGCACCCCACTTCCTGTCTCATCTCATATCTGAGATAGCCTTTTGTCATGTCAGATGACTACCTCGTACGTATCGGCAAGCTCATCCGCGACGCCCGACAGCACCGGGGATGGACGCAGAGTCAGCTCGCCGAGGCGCTCGCCACCAGCCAGAGCGCCGTGAACCGCATCGAGCGCGGCAATCAAAACATCAGCCTTGAGATGATCGCGCGCATCGGTGAAGCCCTCGACAGCGAGATCGTCTCGCTCGGCTACGCGGGCCCCATGCACCTGCGGGTGGTCGGCGGGCGCCGGCTGTCCGGGTCCATCGACGTCAAGACCAGCAAGAACGCGTGCGTGGCGCTGCTCTGCGCGACGCTGCTCAACAAGGGCCGTACGGTGCTGCGCCGGGTGGCCAGGATCGAAGAGGTCTACCGTCTCCTCGAGGTGCTGAACTCCATCGGGGTGCGCGCCCGGTGGATCAATGACGGCACCGATCTGGAGATCGTCCCGCCGGCCCGACTCGACATGGACGCCATCGACGCGGACGCCGCCCGCCGGACCCGGTCGATCATCATGTTCCTCGGGCCGCTGCTGCACCGGATGGACCAGTTCAGGCTCCCGTACGCGGGAGGCTGCGACCTCGGCACGCGGACCATCGAGCCGCACATGATCGCGCTGCGCCGCTTCGGGCTGGAGATCGCCGCGACCGAGGGCATCTACCACGCCCAGGTCGACCACTCCGTCACCCCCGGCCGCCCCATCGTGCTGACCGAGCGCGGCGACACCGTGACCGAGAACGCGCTGCTGGCCGCCGCCCGGCACGACGGCACCACCGTCATCCGCAACGCGTCCTCCAACTACATGGTCCAGGACCTGTGCTTCTTCCTGGAGGCGCTGGGCGTACGGGTGGACGGCGTCGGCACGACGACGCTGACCGTGCACGGCGTGAAGAACATCGACGTGGACGTCGACTACTCCCCCTCCGAGGACCCGGTCGAGGCGATGAGCCTGCTCGCCGCCGCCGTCGTCACGGAGTCCGAGCTGACGATCCGCCGGGTGCCGATCGAGTTCCTGGAGATCGAACTCGCGGTCCTGGAGGAGATGGGCGTCGACTGCGCCCGCACGGCTGAGTACGCCGCCGACAACGGGCGCACCCGCCTGGTCGACCTGACGGTCCGGCCCTCCAAACTGGAGGCGCCGATCGACAAGATCCACCCGATGCCGTTCCCGGGTCTGAACATCGACAACGTGCCGTTCTTCGCGGCCATCGCTGCCTCCGCCCAGGGCCAGACCCTCATCCACGACTGGGTCTACGACAACCGCGCGATCTACCTGACCGACCTCAACCGCCTCGGCGGCCGCCTCCAGCTCCTGGACCCGCACCGGGTGCTGGTCGAGGGCCCGACCCGGTGGCGCGCGGCGGAGATGATGTGCCCGCCGGCCCTGCGGCCGGCCGTGGTGGTCCTGCTCGCGATGATGGCGGCCGAGGGAACGTCCGTACTGCGCAACGTGTATGTGATCAACCGCGGTTATGAGGAGCTGGCGGAGCGGCTGAACTCGGTGGGGGCGCAGATCGAGATCTTCCGCGACATCTAGGTCTCCTGCACTCCGGCCTCCCGCCTGCACTGCGCGGACGGAGGGAGTTGACCCAGCCCCGAAAGCTGGGTCAACGTCTCTCCGACTCCCGGCGGTCCCCGGTCAATGAGCCCCGGTGACGGCGTCGTTGCCGTAGTAGGCGTCCGGTCCGTGCTTACGCGTGTAGTGCCGGTCGAGCAGGTGCGGCGGAGGCGCTGAGGGAGTCAGGCCCGCCGGCCGGAGGGCCATGGTGTGCAGGGCCATCTCCGCCACCGCCTCGCAGACGATGGCGTTCTCCAGCGAGGCCGTCGCCGTGGCGCCCCAGGTGAACGGCCCGTGCCGGGAGACGAGTGCCCCGGGCACCGCTTCGGCCCGCGACGCGTCACCTTCCAGCAGCGACACGATCACCTGGCCCGTGTTGTACTCGTAGTCCCGCGCGCACTGCTCGGCCGTGAGGTCCTCGGTCACCGGGATGGCGCCGTTGAAGGTGTCCGCGTGCGTCGTACCCAGCACGGGGATCGGGCAACGGGCCTGGGCGAAGGCCACCGCGTGGACCGAGTGGGTGTGCGTCACGCCGCCCACGGAGGGGAAGGCCCGATACAGACAGCGGTGCGTCTCGGTGTCGGTGGACGGCCGGAGCCTCCCCTCCAGCACCCGCCCGTCCTCCAGTCCCACCACCACCAGGTCCTCCTCGGTGAGGTCGGCGTAGGAGACCCCGGACGGCTTGATGACGAACACGCCCGCCTCCCTGTCCACCCCGCTCACGTTTCCCCAGGTAAGCGTGGCCAGGCCGGCTTCCGGAATACGCAGGTTGGCCGCCAGCACCTCTTGCCGCAGACTCTTGAGGCTCATATCGCTCACTACGCTCTCACCGCATTTCGCACAGGGCTCCCATGACTGGGCGCGAGGGGCAACCAGGGCGCGAGGCGAGAACCGCCGCGCCCCGCATCACTGCGCAAGCCAGGTAGGGCGTGCGCTAACGCTCCCCAAATTGTGAGCGCTAACATATCGTTCACTCAAGCCCCTGACGCCATGTTTGTGGGCCTGGTCGAGCGCATCCCGCGAGAAAATGTGAGCGCAAACAGTCTCAGTTGGCCCCAAAAGCCGCACCGGATCACCCGAAAACCGGTCCGAGGCAGGGCGGTACCTTGGGGACAGCCGCCGCTCACCCCAGGAAGGAAATGGATTGCCCCAGGTCCCCGACGCCGTGAGGGCGCCCACCATGTCGGACGTGGCGCGCGTGGCCGGCGTCTCGCACCAGACCGTCTCACGTGTTCTCAGCCACCACCCCAACGTGAGCCCCAAGACCCGGGCTGCCGTGACGGACGTCATCGAGCGGCTCGGCTACCGGCGCAACTCGGCGGCGCGCGCTCTCGCGACCAGGCGCACCCACGCCCTGGGCGTCATCGCGGCGAACACCACCCTGCACGGCCCGGCGAGCATGCTCACCGGCGTGCAGGAGGCGGCCCGGGACCGGGGCTATCTGGTGTCGGCCGTCACCTTGCGGACGGCCACCGAGGCGGCGCTCACCGAGGCGATGCAGCATCTCGGCGCCTGGGGCGTCGAAGGCGTCATCGTCATCACGTCCCAGCGTGACGCGGTCGAAGCGCTCGCCGCTCTCGACGCCCCGTGCCCCGTCGTCACGGTGGAAGGCGGTCACACGCTCGACCGCCCCGGCGTCTCCCTGGACCAGAACCTCGGGGCCCGCATGATCACGGAGCACCTCCTCGCCGCCGGGCACTCCACGGTGTGGCATGTCGCCGGCCCCGAGAACTGGCTGGAGAGCGAAGCCCGCACCGCCGGATGGGAGACGGCTCTTCGTGAGGCCGGGGCGGAGGTGCCTCCGCCGTTGCGGGGGGACTGGAGCCCCTTGTCGGGGTACCAGGCGGGCCAGCAGTTGGCGGGGCGTGTCATGGCGCCCTCGGGACGGGGGCAGGGCGGCCTGACGTCCGTGTTCGTCGCCAACGACCAGATGGCGCTCGGGGTGCTCCGGGCCTTCCGCGAGGTCGGCGTGCGAACGCCGGAGGACGTCGCGGTGGCCGGCTTCGACGACATCCCGGAGGCGGAGTTCTTCCCGCCCCCGCTCACCACGATCCGGCAGGACTTCGCCGCACTCGGCCAGAGCAGCATCGCGCTGCTCCTGGACCGCATCGAGGGCCGGGACGAGCAGCCGCGGCACCTGACGATCGCCCCCGAACTCATCGTGCGCGCGAGCACGGCCCGCCGACGCGGGGAGTGAAGGGGCCCTGTCGCGCGGGCTGCAGCAGCACCTTCCCCGCCGTCGGGTCGTCCGAGTCCAGGGCCGGCCGACCGGTCCTCCTGGCCGGGGAACGGCACGCGCCACGGCCGTACCGGGGCTTCTCGGTTCGCACGCTCCACCTATGTTCGATATACCGAGCATCGTTCGGCATGTGGGGCGTGTGTGAGAGTCGCCGCGGAAAGCACGTCCACGGAGGCACGCGGCGCATGTGAGCGACGGCCACGAACGCGGGGAGACGACGACGGTGGGCGGGCGCCACGCGCGTCGCGTCCGGGTGCGCCCCGAAAGGCCGCCGGCCGGGCCTCCGGTCCCCGGCCGAGGGCGTCGCCTTCCTCATACGCCGAGGGCCCGCCCCCCGGCAGCGGAGCGGGCCGGACGGCGGGGGCCGGGCCCTCAGCGGGTGCTGAAGCGCAGGACGGTGACGGATCCGTAGACCTCGCCCGGCCGCAGGAGGGCGGACGGGAAGTCCGGCCGGTTCGGCGAGTCGGGGAAGTGCTGCGTCTCCAGGGCGACGCCGGCGTAGGCGCGGTACGGATGTCCGCGCTTACCGGTGACCTCACCGGCGAAGCCGTTGGCCGTGTAGACCTGGATGCCCGGTTCGGTGGTGTGCACGTCCAGGCGCCTCCCCGAGACGGGGGCGTAGAGGACGGCCACCTTGCGCGGGACCGCGCGGCGGCCGCCGTCCAGGACCCAGTTGTGGTCGAATCCCCCGCCCGCCAGGGCGAGTTGTGGGTCCGCACCGGTCAGGACGTCCGACAGACGGCGTGGACGCCGCAGATCGAACGGGGAGCCGATGACGGACCGGTGTGCGCCCCGGGGGATGAGGTCGGCATCGACGGGGGTGTAGAGCGACGCGTCCAGCTGCAGGTCGTGGGCGAGGACGTCGCCGGCCCCCTCACCTTCCAGGTTCCAGTACGCGTGGTTCGTGAGATTGACGACGGTGGGCGCGTCGGCCACGGCCTGGTAGGCCAGGGTCAGGTCGCCGTCCCGGTCGAGCGTGTAGGTGACGCGCGCGTTCAGCGCGCCCGGGAAGCCCTGGTCGCCGTGCGGACTGTGCAGATGCAGACGCACACCGGTGCGATCGGCGGAGTGGAACGGTTCGCACCGCCAGAGTCGCTGGTCGAAGCCTTCGGGCCCGCCGTGCAGGGTGTGGCCGGTCGGCTGCGTGTCCAGCTGGTGGATGACGTCGTCCACCGGGAGCCTGCCGTCGGCGACGCGGTTCGCGTAACGGCCGACCGTCGCCCCGAAGTAGCCTGCGGGCCCCCGGACTTGCTCCGCGTCCCGGGCGCCGAGGACGACATCGGCGAAGTTCCCCCACCGGTCGGGCAGGAGCAGGGAGTGGAGGCGGGCGCCGAGTGTGTGGACCTCCGCGCGCGCCTGTCCCGGGAACCCGAAGACCCACCGGTCCCCCGTCCCCGTACCGGGCAGGCGCTCCGGGCGACCGGTCCGCCGCTCCGACAGCGTCGTGTGCCGGGTGCCCTCGTCGGCGGATTCCTGTGCGTGTCCCATGTTGTGTGTCCTTGGTGGTTGGCCCGCCCGCAAGCCGCACGGGCGGAAGAGGGCTCTGCCGAGTCCGGCGTCCGGCGTCCGGAGCGGGACCCGGACGCGGCCCGTCGGTCATTCACCGACGGGCCGACGACCGCCCATCAGGCGCTGCAGCACGATGAAGACCAGCAGGAGCGCCCCGATGACGATGCGGGTCCACCACGAGCTGAGCGTGCCCTGGAAGTTGATGACCGTCTGGATCAGGCCCAGGACCAGTACGCCGAGAGCGGTGCCCAGGACGAAGCCGGATCCGCCGGTCAGCAGGGTGCCGCCGATGACGGTGGCCGCGATCGCGTCGAGCTCCATGCCCATGGCGTGCAGTGCGTATCCGGAGAGCATGTAGAAGGTGAGCAGCAGCCCGCCCAGGGCCGAGCACAGGCCGCTGATCGCGTAGACGGTGATCTTGGTGCCGCCCACGGGCAGGCCCATCAGCCGCGCCGACGTCTCGTTGCCGCCGAGGGCGTACACGTTCCGGCCGAAACGGGTGTGATGGAGGATCACGAAGGCGATCGCCACGGTGACCAGCGCGATGACCACGGAGAGGGAGACGAAGAGGCCCTCGGGGCCGTACAGGCGCATCTGTGCGATCCGGACGGTGGACGGGTCGTTGATCGAGATGGACTCCGTGCTGATCATGTAGCAGAGCCCTCGGGCCAGGAACATGCCGGCCAGGGTGACGATGAAGGGCTGGATCTCGAAGGTGTGGATGATCCAGCCCATCAACGCCCCGCCGGCGCCCCCGACGAGCAGTACCAGGGGGATGACGGAGGCCAGCGGCCAGTTGTGCTGTTCCACCAGCCACGCGGTGAGCATGGTGGACAGCGCCACCACGGAGCCGACCGACAGGTCGATCCCGCCCGTGAGGATGACGAAGGTGACGCCGACGGCGACGACGAGGAGGAAGCCGTTGTCGATGAGCAGGTTCAGCAGGACCTGCGCGGAGAAGAACCCCTCGTAGCGCACCGAGCCGACGGTGAACATGGCCACCAGCAGGACGGCGGTGACCATCAGGGGGATACGGGTGCGGCTGCGCGCCGACGCCGCTCCGCGGAAGGGCCGGGTGAGGATCGCGGCGGTGTTCGCGATGCCGGTGCTCATGCGCGGGCCTCCTGTTGCAGCGGAGCCTCGCCCGCCGTGGTGGTGGGACGTGGGGGCGAGGTCCTGCGCCGTTGGAGGACCTTGGACCGGAAGACCGGGGACTGTACGAGGCACACCACGATGACGACCACCGCCTTGAACACGAGCGTGGTCTCGGGAGGAACACCGAGGGTGTAGACGGTCGTCGAAAGCGTCTGGATGATGAGGGCGCCCAGTACGGTGCCGCCCAGGGAGAAGCGTCCGCCGGTCAGGGCGGTTCCCCCGATGACGACCGCGAGGATCGCGTCGAGCTCGATCCACAGTCCGGCGTTGTTGCCGTCGGCGCTGGAGACGTTGGAGCTGATCATCAGGCCGGCGACGGTCGCGCACACGGCGCTGAACACGTAGACCAGGGTCAGCAGGCCGGCCGCGCGGATGCCGACCAGGCGGCTGGCCGTCGGGTTGCCGCCGACGGACTCGATGAGCATGCCCAGCGCGCTGCGGCGGGTGAGGAGAGCGGTGAGCGCGACGACGACGGCCGCGAGGAGCACGGCGAAGGGGAACATCAGCCAGTAGCCGCCGCCGATCATCTTGTACGGGCCGCTGCTCACGGTGATGATCTGGCCGTCGGTGATCAGCTGCGCGACGCCGCGGCCCGCGACCATGAGGATCAGCGTCGCCACGATGGGCTGCACACCCAGCCGGGAGACCAGCAGTCCGTTGGCGAGGCCGAGTACCAGGGCCACGCCCAGGGCGATGGCGACGGCCGTGAACATCGTGCCCACGCTGCCCGGGTCCGACGAGTTCGCCAGGTGCCGGCAGGCCAGGGCCCCCGCGATCGCGACGGTCGAACCCACCGACAGGTCGATGCCTCGGGTGGCGATGACGAGCGTCATGCCGAGCGCCACGAGGATGAGCGGGGCGCCGAACTGCAGGATGTCGATGAGGCTGCCGTACAGATGGCCGTTGCGGACCCGCACGGAGAAGAAGTCGTGGGTGAAGGCGAGGTTGCCGAGCAGCAGGGCGAGCAGGATGAGCGACGGCCACAGCAGCCGGTGACCGGCCAGGCGCTTCCCCAGGCCGCCCCCCGGGGTGGCCCGGGCAGGCTGGGAGTTCATGAGTTCGCTCCGGTGGCGATGGTGGCGAGTATGCGTTCGGGGGTGACGCTGTCGTCGTTGGTCAGGGTGGCCACCATCCGGTGGTCCCTGAGCACGCCGATGCGGTGGCTCAGCCGCAGGACCTCGTCGAGCTCCGCTGAGATGAACAGCACCGCGGTGCCCTCCGCCGCGAGACGTGCGACGAGCTTCTGGATTTCGGCCTTGGCTCCGATGTCGATGCCCCGGGTGGGTTCGTCGAGGATCAGGAGGCGGGGCTCGGTCAGCAGCCAGCGTGCCAGCAGGACCTTCTGCTGGTTCCCTCCGCTGAGGTGACGTACCTGGGCCTCGGGGTTCGCGGGGCGGATGTCCAGCGCCTCGATCCAGTGCCGCGTCAGCTCCTCCTGTTTCGTGCGCGCCAGCGGCCTCGTCCAGCCGCGGGCGGCCTGCAGGGCGAGCACGATGTTCTCGCGGATGGTCAGCTCTCCCACGAGGCCTTCGGCCTTGCGGTTCTCCGAGCAGAAGGCGATGCCGTGGGCGATGGCGTGGCGCGGCGTGCGCAGGGAGGCCGGCTGGCCCGACACGGTCAGCTCGCCGGCGTCCGCGCTGTCCGCGCCGAACAGCAGACGCGCGGCCTCGGTGCGGCCCGACCCGAGGAGTCCGGCCAGGCCGATGACCTCTCCCGGGTGGATGTCCAGGTCGTACGGCTCGATGAACCCCGTCCGCGTCAGCCGGCGGGCCCGGAGGAAGGGTTCGCCCTCCGAGCGGTCGGTCGCCTCGCGGTGAGCCCGGTCCGAGAGCTGGTCGAGGGTGGCCAGCTCTCCGCCGATCATGCGCTGCACCAGGGACACGGGGGTGAGTTCCCCGATCGCGTACTCACCTTCCAGGCGGCCGTTGCGGAGGATCGTGACGCGGTCGCAGATCTCGAAGACCTGGTCCAGGAAGTGGGTGACGAACAGGATGGCGACGCCGCGGTCCCTCAGGCGCCGGATCAGGGTGAACAGTTCGGCGACCTCGTCGCGGTCCAGGCTGGAGGTGGGTTCGTCCAGGACGAGGACCTTGGCCGACACGTCCACGGCCCGGACGATGGCGATTAGTTGCTGTACGGCCAGCGAGTGCGCGCCGAGCGGACTGGTGACGTCCAGGCCGAGGTCCAGCTCCTTCAGCAGATCGGCGGCGCGCCGGCGCAGCGCGGACCAGTGGATGAGTCCGAACCGCCGGGGTTCGCGCCCGATGAGGATGTTCTCGGCGACGGAGATGTTCTGGCAGAGGTTGACCTCCTGGTAGACGGTGCTGATGCCCGCCCGCTGAGCCTGGAGGGGATCGCCGAACTCGTGCGGCCGGCCGTCGACCAGGATGCTGCCACCGTCGGCGGGGTGGACTCCGGTGAGCACCTTGATCAGGGTGGACTTGCCCGCGCCGTTCTCGCCCATCAGGGCGTGCACTTCGCCGGGGAAGAGGCGAAGGGCGACGTCGTCCAGGGCCAGCACGCCCGGGAACTGCTTGCGGATACCCCGCGCTTCCAGCACCGGCTGCGGCTCACCGGCGGTGGGGGTCTTCGAGGTGGATGGGGCTGTCATCCGCCCTCCTCTCATGAGGTGTGGCGGAGGAGGCGCGTCGACGGGCCTCCTCCTGCGTCGAAGCGGCCGGCGTCAGTACTTGCGGCCGGGCAGTGCGGCCTCCGCCTTGTCCTGCGGGAAGACGCCCTCCTCGGTCTCGACGCGCGCCGGGACGCTCTCCCCGGCCGCGACCTTCTTGGCCAGGTCCATCAGCTGGTCCCCGAGCAGCGGGTTGCACTCCACCACGACGTTGATCTTGCCCTGGGTCATCGCCACGAAGGCGTCCTTGATCCCGTCCACGGAGATCACCTTGATGTCCTTGCCGGGCTGCTTCCCGGCCTCCTCGATGGCCTGGATCGCACCGAGGGCCATGTCGTCGTTGTGGGCGTACAGGACGTCGATGTCCTTGTGCGACTTCAGGAAGGCCTGCATGACCTCCTTGCCCTTGGCCCGGGTGAAGTCGCCCGTCTGCGAGGCGATGATCTTGAACTTGCTGTCGCCCTTGATGACCTCGGCGAATCCGGCCTTACGGTCGTTGGCGGGGGCGGAGCCGGTCGTGCCCTGCAGTTCGACGATGTTGACCGGGTTCTTGTCCTTCGCGTACTCGGTGGTCAGCCACTCCCCGGCGGCCTTGCCCTCCTTGACGAAGTCCGAGCCGAGGAAGCTCTTGTAGAGCGAGGTGTCCTGGCTGTCGACGGCTCGGTCGGTGAGGATCACGGGGATGCCGGCGTCCTTGGCCTCCTTGAGCACCGTGTCCCAGCCCGACTCCACCACCGGCGAGAAGGCGATGACGTCGACGCGCTGCTGGATGAAGGTGCGGATCGCCTTGATCTGGTTCTCCTGCTTCTGCTGCGCGTCGGAGAACTTCAGGGTGATCCCGGCCGCCTTGGCGGCTTCCCGTACGGACTTGGTGTTGGCCGTGCGCCACCCGCTCTCCGCACCGACCTGGGCGAAGCCGAGCACGATCTTGCCGTTCGACTTGTCCTTGGAGCCTGCCGTGGAACCGGAGTCGGGGTTCTCGGTGGAACAGGCGGTCAGCGCGGTGGACGCGATGAGGGCGATACCTGCGAGGACGGCAGCTCTACGGGCCATGGTGGGTTGTCCTTTCGGGAGTTCAGGGAATGCCACCGGCGCGGTCCGGAAGCGTCCGGCCGGTGCGAGGTGCTCTGTTCGGGCGAGTGCGAGCGAGTGCGGGCGACTTCATGCGAGTGGAGCGATTTCGAGCGAGTGGAGCAACGTCGAGCGAGTGGAGCGACTTCGAGCGACCTGGCCCTGCGGCCTCCGGTGGACCGGGGCAGGGATCAGCCGCGAAGCACGAGCGAGCGGCCCTCGAAGGAAGGGCGCCGCTGCATTGTGAGCGCTAACAGTCCAGGTTCTCAATCCCCCGGCGTGCGTTACTTTTCCGTTACCGTCCGCATGCGACTGCGGGAGGTCCACGGGACGCCCCTCCGTGGCCGCCGGGCCGCCCGTGAGCAGCCACCCAACGGATCACCGCCAGGGAAGCGGGCGGGCGCAAGGGCAGAGGCAGGGGCGAAACACTCCGGAGAGGACCACCGCTTCGATCGGCGGCCCAGGAAGGACAACTCACCCACCTGCGCACCGCTCTTGATTCCTAGATTGTTAGCGCTCACACTGCATCTGGTCGACCGATCCGCCCCTCGGCTACGCGCCCGCGCCTCCCCGGTCCGCCACCACGCCACGACTCCCCGAAAGGCCGACCTGGTGACACCACCCCACCCCGACACAGCCCCAGCCCCTCGACGCGTGAACGATTCCGACCGGTACACCGTGGGCGTGGACTTCGGCACGCTGTCGGGCCGTGCCGTCGTCGTGCGGGTCCGCGACGGAGAGGAGCTGGCCTCGGCGGTCCATGACTACGCACACGGGGTGATCGACCGGCGGCTTCCCGGCACGGACACCCCGCTGCCTCCGGACTGGGCGCTCCAGCACCCCCAGGACTGGCGGGACGTGCTGCGCCACGCCGTACCGGAGGCCCTGGCCGCCGCGGGCGTCGACCCCGGCTCGGTCATCGGCATCGCGACCGACTTCACCGCCTGCACGGTGCTGCCGACGCTGGCCGACGGCACCCCGCTCGCCGAGACGCAGCTGGCCGGCCGGCCCCACGCCTGGCCGAAGTTGTGGAAGCACCACGCGGCGCAGGGACAGGCCGACCGGATCAACGCACTGGCCCACGCCCGTGGCGAGAAGTGGATCACGCGGTACGGCGGCAGGATCTCGGCCGAATGGCAGTTCGCCAAGGCTCTGCAGGTCCTGGAGGAGGACCCCGGGGTCTACGACAGCTGCGCACGCTGGATCGAGGCGGCCGACTGGATCGTGTGGCAGCTCACCGGCGCGGAGTCCCGCAACGCCTGCACGGCCGGTTACAAGGGCATCCATCAGGACGGCGCCTACCCCGGCGAGGAGTACCTGGCGGCCCTGCACCCGGACTTCGCCGACTTCGCCAGGACCCGGCTCGAGTTCCCGCTGGCCGAGCTCGGTTCGCGGGTGGGCTCCCTGACCGCGGAGGCCGCCCGGTGGACGGGGCTGCCGGCGGGCATCGCCGTCGCGGCCGGCAACGTCGACGCCCACGTCACCGCCGCGGCCGCACAGGCCGTGGAGGACGGCCGCCTGCTCGCCATCATGGGCACCTCGACCTGTCACGTCGTCAACGCTCCCGTGCTCGCGGACATCCCCGGCATCTGCGGCGTCGTCCAGGGCGGCATCGTCGAGGGCACCTACGGCTACGAGGCCGGACAGAGCGCGGTGGGGGACGTGTTCGCCTGGGTCCTGAGCCAGGGCGTCCCGCAGGAGTACCTCGACGAGGCGGCCGAGCGCGGGGAGGACCTGCACGCCCTGCTGACCCGCAAGGCCGCCGGACAGCCCGTCGGCGGTCACGGGCTGGTGGCCCTGGACTGGCTGAACGGCAACCGGTCCGTGCTGGTGGACCACCACCTCTCCGGCGTCCTCGTCGGGCTCACCCTCGCCACCCGGCCGGAGGACGTCTACCGGGCGATGCTGGAAGCGACGGCCTTCGGCACCCGGATCATCGTCGAGGCCCTGGAAGGCGGGGGCGTCCCGGTGCGTGAGTTCATCGTCGCCGGAGGTCTGGCCAAGAACGAACTGCTCATGCAGATCTACAGCGACGTGCTGCGCCGCCCGGTATCGCTGGCGGCTTCGCAGCAGGGGCCCGCGCTGGGTTCGGCCATCCACGCAGCGGTCGCGGCCGGAGCGCATCCGGACGTGCGTACGGCGACGGCCGCCATGGGGCGCGTACAACGCGACGTCTACACGCCGGACCCGGCGCGGGCGGACGCCTACGACGGACTCTTCGCCGAGTACCGGGCGCTGCACGACCACTTCGGCGCCGGAGAGCTGCTGCACCGCCTGAGGAACATCCGCAACCGGAGCGCCGCCGCCGGCTGACCCGTCGGCCGCCTCCCCCGCCGCCCTCGCCCTCGCCCTCGCCCAAGTCATCACGTCTCACCAGGAGTCCATGTGCCCAGCCTGAATCCCTCCGACCGTGAAATCTGGTTCCTCACCGGGAGCCAGGGCCTGTACGGCGAGGAAACCCTGCGGCAGGTCGCGGAACAGTCGGGGCAGATCGCCACCGCCCTCGCCGCGGCGCCCGGCCTCACGGCACGCGTCGTCTGGAAGCCGGTGCTGACCGACGCCTCCGCCATCCGGCGCGTCTGTCTCGAGGCCAACAGCGACGACCGCTGCGTGGGACTCGTCGCCTGGATGCACACGTTCTCCCCCGCCAAGATGTGGATCGCCGGCCTGGACGCGCTGCGCAAGCCCCTGCTGCACCTGCACACCCAGTCGAACGTGGCGCTGCCCTGGGCCACCATCGACATGGACTTCATGAACCTGAACCAGGCCGCCCACGGTGACCGCGAGTTCGGACACATCCAGTCGCGTCTCGGCGTGGCCCGCAAGACGGTCGCGGGCCACGTCAGCGACCCGGTGACGATCGAGCGCGTGGCGACCTGGGCCCGCGCAGCGTCGGCGCGGGCCGAACTCGCCTCGCTCAAGGTCGCCCGCTTCGGGGACAACATGCGCGACGTGGCCGTCACCGAGGGGGACAAGGTCGAGGCGCAACTGCGCTTCGGGGTCTCCGTCAACACGTACGGCGTCAACGACCTGGTCGAGTACGTCGATTCCGCCGACGAAGCCACGGTGAACGCTCTCGTCAAGGAGTACCAGGACATCTACCGGCTCGCGCCGGAACTCCGGGACGGCGGCGAGCGGCACGGCTCCCTGCGCTATGCGGCGCGTATCGAGGCCGGTCTGCGGACCTTCCTCGGGGAGGGCGGCTTCGGCGCCTTCACCACCAACTTCGAGGACCTCGGCGGTCTGCGCCAGCTGCCGGGCCTCGCCGTCCAGCGCCTCATGTCGCAGGGGTACGGCTTCGGCGGCGAGGGGGACTGGAAGACCGCCGTGCTCCTGCGCGCCCTCAAGGTCGCCGCCGACGGCCTGCCCGGCGGGACGTCCTTCATGGAGGACTACACCTACGACCTCACGCCGGGCGGTGAACTGATCCTCGGGGCGCACATGCTGGAGGTCTGCCCGACCATCGCGAGCGGAACCCCGAGCTGCGAGATCCACCCGCTCAGCATCGGCAACCGCGAAGACCCCGTCCGCCTCGTGTTCGACGCGGCCCCCGGCCCGGCGGTCGTGGTCGGCCTGGCCGACCTCGGCGACCGCTTCCGCCTGGTCGCCAACGAGATCGACGTGGTGTCCCCGACGCACCCCCTGCCCGCGCTGCCGGTCGCCCGCGCCGTCTGGCGTCCTCGCCCCGACCTGCGCACGTCCACGGAGTCGTGGCTCACCGCGGGAGGGCCGCATCACACCGTCCTGAGCACGGCACTCACCGCGGAGCACGTGGACGACCTGGCCGAGATGCTGCAGATGGAACTGGCTCTCATCGACGAGACCACCACCCCGAGGCAGTTCCGCCGCGAGCTCCGGTGGAACCAGGCCTACCACCGGCTGGCGCTCGGCTTCTAGGGCGGCCGGGAGCTTTCAGAACGACCAGGGGCTCTCAGGAAGGCCAGCAGCGCCCAGGGCGGCCGGGAGCTACCAAGACGGCCGGGAGCTTCTAGGGCGGCCAGGCTTCGAAGAAGGCCGCGAAAGGTGGTGACGTAGGCCGCGGCCTCACACCGGCCGCCGGCGAAGGCCGCGATCTGACACCGGTCGCCGCCGAGGGCCGCGCTCTCACGCCGGTCGCCGACCCACCCCGGGCCGGCGGCCGGCCCTTCGTCGTCCGGGCCGAGCGCGGCCGTCGCACCCTCATCTGCGAGGCGACCGCCGCGAAGTCCGCCCGCACCATGGACCCGCACCGCCCGCTGCCGCGGCTGTAGCTGCCGGCACGGTTGCCAACACGGTTGCCGGTCCGCGCGACGGGGGGCCGGGGGTGCTGCCTGCGACGGCGTGACGAAGGCGTGGTGTTCTGCCGGCCTTGTCCGCCACCCAGCGGGCGGGGCGCGTCCGCGCCCCGCCCGTCTGGCGCACGGTGGCACTACGCGCCGCCACCTGGCACCACGTGGTGCCGCGTAGTGCCAGGTGGTGCCAGGTGGTGCCAGGTGGTGCCATTTCAGCCCGGCAGAGACACCTAGCACCCGCCTGACACCACTGACACACCAACTGATGCCATCACATAGCCGCAGGTCAGCGCACTCACGGACGAGCACACCGCCCCAAGTGGCGCCAGACCGCTTGCACATGGCACCACGATGGTGCCATGATGGCGTCATGGACCTCACCCCGTATGTCGACACCCTCCGCCGCGAACTCGCGGTGGCCGCCGAAGCCGGCGGCGACGAAGCCCGTGAGCTGGCGGAGAGGCTCACCGCTCCCCTGGAGTCGGCGACCCGGCTCACCATGCTCAACGTGCTCTCCGCGGCGATGGACGAGATCACCCGCGACCTCGCCCCCGGCTCGGTCGACGTACGGCTGCGCGGGCTCGACCCCGACTTCGTGGTGACGCTGCCGGCCGCCGGGTCGGGCCCCGCGGAGCCGGCCGCGCCCGCCGAACCGCTCACGACGCCGGCCGCGTCCCTGGCCGACAGCGACGAGGGCGGCACCGCCCGCGTCAACCTGCGCCTGCCGGCCCACCTGAAGGCACGCGCCGAGGAGGCCGCGGCTCGCGAGGGCCTGTCGGTCAACGCGTGGCTGGTGCGCGCCGTGTCCGCCTCGGTCGACGGCGGCACCGGGCCGCGCGTGGCCGAGAAGAGCCGGACGCTCGGACAGAACTACACGGGGTGGGTGCGCTAGAAGCTCTCCGCCCCACCGCTGAACTTCCCCACCACTTCACTCACACCACTTCACCCACACCACGCCCCACCAGCGGGGACACCCACAAGAGCCAAAAGGACGGGACAGCCATGCCTTCTTTCGACACTCCCGAACCGATCTCGGTCACCGCGCACGTGGAGGCCGGTTCCCTCCAGTTCACCGCGGGCGACCGCCTCGACACCGTCGTCGAGGCCCGGCCCCGTGACCCGAAGAAGGACCAGGACGTACGGGCCGCCGAGCAGACCGAGGTCACCTACGCGGGCGGCGCGCTGACCATCAGGACGCCCAAGCAGCGCTATCTGATCGGCCGGACCGGCACCGTCGACGTGACGGTCGAGCTGCCGACGGGCTCACGCGTCGACGTGACCGGCGCCTGGGCGCAGGTGCTCGGCGAGGGCCGGCTCGGCGAGGTGCGGGTCAAGACCTCGTCCGGCGACGTCCGCCTCGACAGGACCGGCCCGCTGCACCTGACCGCCTCGCACGGCTCCATCACCGTGGACCACGTCGAAGGCAAGGCCGAGATCACCACCAGTTCCGGCAGCCTGCGCGTCGGCCTCCTCGACGGTCCCGCCGTCCTGAAGAACTCGCACGGCACCACCACCGTGGGCGCCGCGACCGGCGAGCTGCGGGTGAGCGGCTCCAACGGCGACATCGACATCGCCCGCGCCGAGGACTCGGTCACCGCCACCACCGCGCACGGCACGCTGCGCGTCGGCGAAGTCGCTCGCGGGACCGTTCAGTTGGAGACGAATCACGGAGCCATCGAGGTCGGCATCCGCGAGGGCACCGCCGCCTGGCTCGACGTCAACTCCGGCTCCGGCCAGGTGCGCAACACCCTCACCGCCTCCGAGACCCCGACGGAGACCGAGGACACCGTCAAGGTCCGCGCCCGCACCCGGTACGGCAACATCGACGTCCGCCGCGCCAAGGCCTGATCACCGCAACAGCGCACCCCGCACCACCGCACCTACGTCAACTCGTCCCGCACCCCGTCACTTCAGCCTTCGAACGGGAGGGCCTCGTGCCTTCATCTGTCATGCCCACATCCAAAAACGTCGACGGTCACCCGTCGCCGGACGCCGTCTCAGCCGTCGGGCTGCGCAAGTCCTACGGAGACAAGGTGGTTCTCGACGGCATCGACCTGCGTATCCCGGCGGGCACGGTCTTCGCCTTGCTGGGTCCGAACGGGGCCGGGAAGACCACCGCGGTCAAGATCCTCTCGACGCTCGTCTCCGCGGACGCCGGCTCCGGCGAGATCCACGTCGGCGGCCACAGCCTCGCCACCCACCCCCAAGCCGTACGCGCCGCGATCGGCGTCACCGGCCAGTTCTCCGCCGTCGACGGACTCATCACCGGCGAGGAGAACATGCTCCTGATGGCCGACCTCCACCACCTGCCCAAACACGAGGCCCGCCGCACCACCACCACACTCCTGGAACGCTTCGACCTCACCGAAGCCGCCACCAAACCCGCCTCCACCTACTCAGGCGGCATGAAACGCCGGCTCGACATCGCCATGACCCTCGTCGGCAACCCCAGCATCATCTTCCTCGACGAACCCACCACCGGCCTCGACCCCCGCTCCCGCCACACCATGTGGCAGATCATCCGCACCCTGGTCAACGACGGCACCACCGTCCTGCTCACCACCCAATACCTCGAAGAAGCCGACCAGCTCGCCGACCACATCGCCGTCCTCAACAACGGAAAGATCGCCGCCCAAGGCACCCCCGACGCCCTCAAACGCCTCATCCCCGGCGGACACATCCGCCTGCGCTTCACCGACCCCACCACCTACCACCACGCCGCCACCACTCTCACCGACACCACCCGCGACGACGACGCCCTCACCCTCCAACTCCCCAGCAACGGCAGCCAACACGACCTGCGCACCATCCTCGACCGCCTCGACACCAACCACATCGAAGCCGACGAACTCACCGTCCACACCCCCGACCTCGACGACGTCTTCTTCGCCCTCACCACCCCGGCCCACCTCCCCCACCAGCCCAAGGAGACAACCCGATGAACACCCTCGCCCCCGCCATCCGCGACTCCACCACCATGCTCCGCCGCAACCTCCTGCACGCCCGCCGCTACCCCTCCCTCACCCTCAACCTCCTCCTCACCCCCATCATGCTGCTGCTCCTGTTCGTCTACATCTTCGGCGACGTCATGAGCACCGGCATCGGCGGCGGCAACGCCACCCGCGCCGACTACATCGCCTACATCGTCCCCGGCCTCCTCCTCATGACCATCGGCTCCACCACCATCGGCACCGCCGTCTCCGTCTCCAACGACATGACCGAAGGCATCATCGCCCGCTTCCGCACCATGGCCATCCACCGCGGATCCGTCCTCATCGGACACGTCATCGGCAGCGTCCTGCAATGCCTCGCCAGCGTCATCCTCGTCAGCGCCGTCGCCCTCGCCATCGGCTTCCGCACCACCCACGCCACCCCCCTCGAATGGCTCGCCGCCCTCGCCCTGCTCACCCTCTTCGCCACCGCCTTCACCTGGATCGCCGTCGGCATGGGCCTCATCAGCCCCAACGCCGAAGCCGCCAGCAACAACGCCCTCCCCATGATCCTGCTCCCCCTCCTGTCCAGCGCCTTCATCCCCCTCACCACCATGCCCGGCTGGTTCCAGCCCATCGCCCGGTACCAGCCCTTCACCCCCGCCATCGAAACCCTCCGCGGCCTCCTCCAGAACACCCCCATCGGCAACAACGGCTGGCTCACCCTCGCCTGGACCCTCGGCCTCACCACACTCGGCTACCTCTGGGCCACCGCCAAGTTCAACAACGACCCCGCCTGACCGAACAAGCACCATGCCGGCCCCCAAGGCCACCGCACCCACCTCCACCCACCCCGGGGCGGCACACACCGACACCACGCCGGCGTGCGCCGCCCCACCGGCGTGTCACCGCCGTGAGCGGCCGGCGGCTACTCGTGCGGGCGGCGGCCGGGCCCCGTCCTCTCAGCTCTCCTCGGTGAGCTGCTCGTCCAGTTCGTCGAAGAGCAGCTCCCCGTGGTCGATCTGGCCGGTGCGGTACGCGGAGCGCGCGACCAGGTGCGCGGCGACCGGGCCGGTCATCAGCTGGAAGAAGCCGATCAGCGCCAGCGTCGCGAGGTCCATGCCGCTGCGCAGTCGCAGCGCCACCCCGGCCAGCACCAGCAGCAGGCCGAGTGACTGCGGCTTGGTCGCGGCGTGGCTGCGGGACAGGACGTCCGGCAGCCGCAGCATGCCGATCACCCCGAGCAGGCAGATGGCCGCGCCGATCAGGAGCAGGACCGCTCCCACCGTGTCCACGATCTGCAGCCAGAGGCTCATGGCGCCTCCTGTTCGGTCCGCGGTCCGCCGTCGGGGCGCCGCCGGCCCGGCGGCCGGTCGCGCACCGCGATGAAGCGCGCGATGCCGACCGACCCGGTGAAGCCGAGGAAGGCCAGCACCAGCATGATCGGGAAGTAGAACGCGTCGCGCGCGAAGGCGGACTTGGCGCCGAGCCCCGCGATGATGAGGGCGGCGCAGACATCCAGCGAGATCGCCCGGTCCAGCATCGAGGGGCCACGCCAGATGCGGAACAGCAACCCCGCCCCGGCGACGACGATCAGGACGACGGATGCGGTCAGCAGCACCCGGTCGACGGTCTCCGGCGCACTCATGCGCCCTCCTCGTGGTCTCCCGGCCGCGCGCCGGTGTGCGGTGCGGGCGGGACCGGGCCGGCGACCCGCTCGATCTCGTCACGGGTGCCGAAGGCCCGGACGGTCAGCTCCTCCATGCGCCATACGGAACGCCTGGCCGCGTCCAGTTCGGCGGGCCGGTCCGCGTCGAGGACGTGCACGAAGACGGTGGCGGTGGCGCGGCGCACCTCGACGATCGACCCGCCCGGCACGTTCGACACCGCGACGGCGGTCGCGGCGAGCATCAGGTCCGAGCGGCAGCGCAGCGGTACGGCGATGACGGCGGCCCGGTGCGGATGGTCCCCGAAGATCTGCCGGGTGACCTTCACGCCGGAGGTGTACATGTCGTAGAGCAGATAGCCGGCCAGCCGCAGGATGCCCCAGGGGTGCAGCCGCAGCCCCAGATCGACCTGCGGCAGGGGGAACGCCAGACACACGGCGACCGCGACCACCGCACCGGTCAGCACGTTGGCCCAGTTCAGGCTCGACCAGAGCATCACCCAGATGACGGTGAGCCAGGCGATCAGCGGGAGGTCGAGCACGCGAGGACGGCGCGTGCCGAACACCCAGCTGAGCGGGGGCAGGCCCTTGTTGCGGCGGGAGAGCTTGAGGCGTTTCACCGGCCGAGCACCGCCTCGATGTAGGGGACGCGCGCGATGAGTTCGGCGGCCGAGCGGTCGGTGTACGAGGTCAGCGGTCCGGCGAAGACGGTGAAGGCGAGTCCGAGCGCCACCGTCGCGGACGTGGCCCAGATCATCGGATGCGGCAGCCTGCGCGTGGTGGTGACGGCATGGCCGTGGAGGGTGGCCGCGACCGCGCGTCCGGCCGGCTCGTGGCGGGGGCGTACCCCTTCGTCGCCGGTGCCGGCCATCCGGTCGGGGCCCTCGTCGCTGTCGTCGTCGCTGTCGTCGTCGGATTCCAGGACCGTGCCGTCCGCGGCCTGGCCGGGGGGCGCGGCCCGCCAGAACGCCAGGTTCCAGACCTTGGCCATCACGTACAGCGTGAGCAGGCTGGTCACCGTGGCGCCGATGACGAGGATCCACGCCCAGACGCCGCCGTCGGCGACACCGGCGCGCATGAGTCCGAGCTTGCCGATGAAGCCGGAGAGCGGGGGGATGCCGGCCAGGTTCATCGCGGGCACGAAGAAGAGGACGGCCAGCAGCGGGGCGGCTCTGGCGATGCCGCCGAGGCGGGTGAGCTCGGTGGTGCCGCCCCGGCGTTCGATCAGTCCGGCCACCAGGAACAGCGTGGTCTGGACGGTGATGTGGTGGACGACGTAGACGATCGCGCCGCTGTACGCCTGCCTGGTGGCGAGGCCGATCCCGAAGATCATGTAGCCGATGTGGCTGATGAGGGTGAAGGAGAGCAGCCTCTTCAGGTCGGTCTGGGCGACGGCGCCCAGGATGCCGACGACCATCGAGGCGAGCGCCGCTGCCATCAGGAGGTCGCCGAGCCGGTTGCCGGGGAAGAGCAGGGTCTCGGTGCGCAGCATGGAGTAGACGCCGACCTTGGTGAGCAGGCCGGCGAAGACCGCGGTGACGGGTGCCGGAGCGGTCGGGTAGGAGTCGGGCAGCCAGGCGGCGAGGGGGAAGACGGCGGCCTTGATGGCGAAGACGGTGAGCAGCATCGCCTGGATCAGGGTCTGGACGCCCAGCGGGAGTGCGGTGAGGCGGCCGGCCAGCTGGGCGAAGTTGGCGGTACCGGTGGCCGCGTACGTCATGGCGATGGCGGTGAGGAAGAGCATCGAGGAGAAGAGGGAGATGATCACGTACGTGGAGCCCGCCCGGATCCGGGAGCCGGTGCCGCCCAGCGTGAGCAGGACGAAGCTGGCGACCAGCATGATCTCGAAGCCGACGTACAGGTTGACGAGGTCGCCGGCGAGGAAGGTGCAGGAGACCCCGGCGACCAGGATCAGGTAGGCGGGGTGGAAGACCGCGACCGGTGTCTCCTCGTCCCGGTCGGCCATGCCCTGGCCCAGGGAGTAGACGAGGACGCAGAGGGTCACCGCCGAGGAGACGGTCAGCATCAGGCCGGAGAGCCGGTCGGCGACGAGGGTGATGCCGAGCGGCGGTGCGAAGTCGCCGAGGTGGACGCTGAGCGGGCCGTGCGTGTCGGCGGCGATCATCAGGGCGACGGACAGCCCCAGTACGGCGCTGAGGACGACGACGCTGATGAAGCGCTGGAACCTTTTGAGCCGGGTGCCGAAGGCGAGGCTCAGGCCGGTGGCGCAGAGCGGCAGCAGCACCGGCAGGGGGACGAGCGCGTTCACCCGGCGTCTCCTCGGTTCACGTCGTCGGGGGCGTGGGGGGCGCCGTCGGTGCGTTCGGGACGTTCCGGGCCCTCGGCGGGTTCAGTGCCCCTGGTCCGCCCGGGGCCGTCGGTGGGTGCGGGGTGTCCGGCGGAGCGTGCCGGCGGGTAGTCCTCCGGGTCCGCGCCCAGGACGTCGTGCCACAGGTCCCCGCCGGCGTCCCGGCCGCGGGCCTGGAGGGCGCGGTCGGCGCGCAGGCGGGCCCGTAGCCGGCGGCGTTCCTCGCGGTAGCGGCGGCGCGCCTCGGCCGTGCGGTCGGACTCGGCCCGGTACTGCTCGCGCAGTTCGTCGCGCTCCCCCAGCACCTCGGCGCGCAGCACGATGCGCCGGTCCTCCAGGTCGTCGTGCACCTCGTCCGTACCGGTCAGCTGGTGACCGCGGTAGGCCATGGCGAGGAGGAACGCGGTGGTGGCCAGCGTGATGACGATCGCGGTGAGGGCGATGGCCTGGGGCAGCGGGTCCGTGACCCGGCCCAGCTCGACGCCGTAGAGCAGGGGTTCGCGGCCGGCCGCCCCGGTGGCGGACAGGACGAGCAGATTGATGCCGTTGCCCGCGATCACCGCGCCCAGCAGGATCCGGGTGAGGGGCCGGGTGAGCATGAGGATGCCGCCGACGGCGCACAGGACCGCGGCGGTGGCGAGGAGCGAGGCGCTGACGGTCACGGGGCGCCCCCCGTCTCCGGGGCCGGTCCGAAGGCCGGCCCGGCCGGCCGCGCGGCCGCCGCCTTCTCGGCCGCCGCCCGCTCGATCTGCCGGTCGACCTTCGCGCCGAGGGCCCGCACGATGTCCAGCACCACTCCCATGACCAGCAGGTAGACCCCGCAGTCGAAGATCACCGGTGTGCCGAAGTGGTAGTCGCCGATCAGCGGCAGGTGTCCGTGGTGGGTCCAGGCGTGCAGGACCGTGCCGTCCGCGAGGCCGAGCAGGGCCACTCCGGTGGAGAGGAACAGGCCGAGTCCGGTGAACAGGCCGGGCTGCAGGGGGGCGGCTTCGGCGAGTTCGAAGCGGCCGCCCGCCAGGTAGCGGGTGATGAAGGCGAGTCCGGCGACCAGTCCGGCGACGAAGCCGCCGCCCGGCATGTTCTCCGCGCAGAACAGCAGATACACCGAGAGCACCAGGATCGGGTGGAACAGCAGTCGGGCCACCACCTCGAAGACGAGGGAGCGGTGCTCGGGCGCGAGGGTGGCCCCGGCCGCCAGCCAGCCGCGCTCCGGCGCTCCTTCGTCGCCCTGCGGAACACCGGTCAGCGGGGGCGTGGTCACCGACCAGGCGGTGTGCCGCCGAGTCTCCGGAGGGGCCGCGTCCCCTTCCGCGCGCCGGTGCAGATAGATCAGGCTCGTCACGCCGACCGCCGCGGCGGCCAGGACGGCGGACTCCCCCATGGTGTCCCAGGCCCGCAGGTCCACCAGGATCGTGGCCACCACGTCCTTGAGGCCGTGGTGCGCGGTCTCCTCGACCATGGCGGCGCCCGCCGGCTCCGCCGTGCGGGCGGCCGCCGCGACCCACACCACCACACTCAGGGTGGCCGCCGCGGCCAGCGCCACCGGGATGCGCACGGCCCGCCGCCAGGTGCTCACCGACTCCTGGAAGTGCACCGGCATCCGCCGCAGCACCAGCACGAACACGATCATCGACACGGTCTCCACGCAGAACTGCGTGAGCGCCAGGTCCGGTCCGCCCTGCACGACGAAGAGCAGCGCGGTCCCGTATCCGGTGAGTCCGGCCAGCACCACGGCCTTCATGCGGCGGCTGACGGTCAGACAGCTCAGCGCCGCAGCGCAGGTCAGCACGGCGACGGCGCCCTGCAGCGGTACGTCCCACAGTCGCGGCGCCGACGCTCCGTGCCAGGGCCGGTCGACGCCGAGCACGGCGAGCTGGCCGGCGAGCACCACGAGCAGGGTGGTGGCGAGGTAGACCGACAGCGAGCCGCGCTGGACGAAACCGGTGATCTGCAGGGAGAGCCGTTCGAGTCCCAGCAGCAGGTGGCCGAAGACGCTGTCCGCGGTCGGCCAGGCGATCCGCCGGGAGAGCCGGGTGACCGGGCCGCGTGCGGCGAAGAGCAGTGCCCCGCCCGCCGTGGCGACGGCCGACAGCAGCGGGACGGTGCTCCAGCCGTGCCAGAGCGCGAGGTGGTACGGGTGGGCGGGGGCGGGGAAGACGTCCGCGTACGCGCTCAGCAGCCGGTCGGTCCACCCGACGCCGGGGCCCAGCACCAGCCCGCAGGCCGCGAGCAGGGCGGGCGGGGCGAGGAACGCCCAGCCGACTCGGTGGACCGGGGTGTCATGGACACGGGGCTTGCGCCAGAACGCGCCCCAGACGAACCGGACCGTGTACGCGACGGTGAGCATCGATCCCGCCACCGTGATGCCCAGCGCCCAGCGGTCCGCGGTGTCACCGTGCAGCAGGGCGCCGAAGGCGGCCTCCTTCGTGGCGAAGCCGAGCAGCGGGGGCAACGCGGCCATGGAGGCGGCGGCGGTCACGGCGACGGCGCAGACGTGGGGCAGCGACCGTCCGACGCCGGAGAGCATCCGCAGGTCCCGGGTCCCGGCGGCATGGTCGACGATGCCGGTGACGAGGAACAACGGCGCCTTGAACAGGGCGTGCCCGAGGATCATGGCGGCGGCGGCCAGCGCCGCGTCGCGGTTGCCGACGCCGGCGAGCAGGGTGAGGAAGCCGAGCTGGCTGACGGTGCCGTAGGCGAGGACGAGCTTCAGGTCGTTGAGCCGCAGGGCCCGCCAGCCGCCCAGCAGCATCGTCGCGGCGCCGAGGATCATCACGACGGGCCGCCACACGGGGACGTCGGCGAAGCCCGGGGCGAGCCGGGCGACCAGGTAGACGCCGGCCTTGACCATGGCCGCGGCGTGCAGATACGCGCTGACGGGAGTGGGCGCCGCCATGGCGTTCGGGAGCCAGAGGCTGAACGGCCAGATCGCCGACTTGGACAGGGCCCCGCACAGGATCAGCACCACTGCCACCGAGACGGCGAGGCTCGTGGGCGGCGGGTCGGCGAGGATCGCGGAGATGCGGTAGGTGCCCGCGGCCTGACCGACGATCAGGAAGCCGATGAGCATGGCGAGTCCGCCGAGGGTGGTGACGGTGAGCGCTTGGAGGGCGGAGCGGCGGCTGTGCCGCTGCTCGCTGTCGTATCCGATCAGCAGGTAGGAGAAGACGGTGGTCAGCTCCCAGAACACGTAGAGCGTGATCAGGTCGTCGCTGAGGACGAGGGCGAGCATGGCCCCGGCGAAGGCGAGCAGGATCCCGGCGAAGTTCGCCAGTTGCGGCGTGTCGTCCTTGAAGTACGAGGCGCAGTAGAGCAGGACCAGCGTGCCGATGCCGGCCGCGAGCAGCACCATGAGTTCGGCGAGGGCGTCCAGGCGCAGGCCGATGGAGACGTCGTACGCCGGGATCCAGGTCCACGACCAGGTGACCGAGGCTCCGGAGGCCGCCGTGTCCCACTGGGCGAACGCCCAGCAGGTCGTGGCGGCCGGGGGCAGCGCGAGGACGACGAAGGCGCGTGTGCCCAGCCGCCGCACCAGCGGTCGTGCGCACGCGGCGAGGATGAAGTGGCAGATGACGAGCGCGGTCATACGGCCCCGCGGAGTGGCCCGCACCCGTCCCGGGAGGGTGTCCGGGACGCGGCGGCCCCTGCCGCACCGGCCGACGCGCCGCAGGCGGTGGCGGACGCGAGGGCCGCGCGACGGTTCACGGCACCGGCTGTCGCCGTACGACGGGGCGTGGCACCGGGGGGTGCGGGGCGAGGGGCTTCCGAACAGACAGTGGGCACTAAATACAGATATATCCCCAGCGGCGCTTCACTCGTACGGCGCGCCGCGCCCACTGCGGCGCACTGGGATCGGTGGTGACCGGCACGGCCGGGGAGGCGCGGAGGGCGGCGCCTCCCGGTCCGGGCGGTGACGGGCCGTCATCCCCGCTTCGCACGGACTCCGCCGTCTCCCCGCACCGCAGCGCCCGCTCCGTGGGACCGATCTCAACGGGACTCTTCGGACAGCTCCGCGCGTTGATGGTGGTTTCGTGGATGATCGGTGTTGCACATGTGAGCCCGCTTCCATTCCATTTTTGCAGTGTGACTAATATCTATCCGTCGAAGTTCTCAACGGATTTGGCCAGTCGCGAGGCTGGCATCATCGTCAAGGAGCATGCCCTGCGCACGCGCGCGTCACGGCGGAGCGACTCGACCACAATGTCGCTGCGGACGGCCCTGCTCGTACTGGCCATCGTCCCCGGTGTAGCACTGGCCGCCCTCTGGGCCGTCACCAGTGGTCAGACTCTGCTCGACTTCCAAAGGCAGGCAGCCCAGGGGCAGTTGGCCCAGAAGGCCGGTCAGCCGTCCAACATCGTGTACTACAACCTGCAGGAGGAGCGGCGGCTGAGCGCCGAAGCTCTGGCCCGCGCCGGAGGTGCCACGGACGCGCTGCGCAAGCAGCGCAAGCTCACCGACGAAGCGATCAGCGACTTCCAGTCCCTCTCCGACATCGCCACCGACGACGCCCCGGGCGAGGTGCGGGACGCGGTGGTCCAGGCCCGCACGGCGATCACCCAACTCCCGGCCCAGCGCACCCTGGTCGACGAGGGTGACAACGACCAGCAGAAGGCCGTGTACCGCTACTACACGGACCTGATCTCCGTCGACATGCGGCTCTTCACCGCGCTCAGCCACGTGGACAACGGCGAGATCACCACGCTCTCACAGCCGCTGGTCGACCTGTTCTGGGCCAAGGAGATGATCTCGCGCTCCGATGCCCTGCTGGCGCGTGGCTGGTCCAAGGGCAAGCTGAGCACGGAGGACCTCCAGCAGGTCCGGCAGGCCGTCGCCGGCCAGTCCTTCCAGTACGCCACCAAGGTCGTCCCCTACCTTCCGGCGGACGAGAAGGCCATGTGGGAGGAGATCTCCGCCAGTTCGGCCTGGAAGACCAAGACCCAGGTGGAGAACCAGGTGCTGCGGCCCGCCGATGCGGACCGTGCCGGCTTCGTCAGCCTCGGCGCCGAGGAGAAGACCTGGCGCGGCGCGATGGACGAGGTCACGCCCCAGCTGGTGAAGCTGATGGAACACCGCACCGATCTCGTCGTGGCGAACGGCAAGGACAGCGTCGTCTCGCTGCTGGTCAGGGTCGTCCTCACCACGGTCGTCGGCCTCCTCGCCGTCGTCGCGGTCATCTGGATCACCTGGCGCCTCACCCGCAATCTGCGCCGCCGGATCGGCCGGCTCCAGGAGCGGGCCGAGGAGCTGGAGCAGGCGCTGCCCGACGTCGTCGAGCGGCTCGGCAAGGGCGAACGCATCGATGTCGAGACCGAGGCCCGCGCCATCGGACACGACCGCAAGGACGGCGGCAAGGCCGACGAGCTGACCCAGCTCGGCAACGCGCTCGACCTGGCCCGCACGAGTGCCCTGCAGGCGGCCGTCAGACAGGCCGACCAGCACCGCGGCTTCGAGCGGCTGCTGCAGCGCATCGCGCGCCGCACCCAGCAGTTGATCGGCCAGCAGCTGAAGAAGCTGGACGAGCTGGAGCGCAAGCACGAGGACCCCGAGGTGCTGGACGGCCTCTTCGACCTCGACCACCTCACCGCCCGCCTCCGGCGCTACGAGGAGAACCTCGTGATCCTGGCGGGCGGCTCCCCGCACCGGCGCTGGCGCAAGCCCGTACCGCTGCTGGACGTCATGCGCTCCGCCCAGGGCGAGGTGCAGGACTACCGGCGCGTGGTGCTGGATCTGGACGGTGCCCCGTGGCTCTCGGAGCGGGCCGTCGGGCCGGTCTCCCACGTGCTGGCGGAACTGATCGAGAACGCCCTCACCTTCTCCAAGCCGCCCAGCCCCGTCGAGGTCAGGGCGGCCCGGGTCAGCCGGGGCCTGGCCATCGAGGTCGAGGACCGCGGGCTCGGCATGGACGAGCAGCAGCTCGCCGAGGCCAACGAGCTGATGAGCAGGCCGCCCCGGATGGACGTGCTGGCGCACGCCGACGACATCCGGCTCGGTCTGTACGTGATCGCGCGCCTCGCCGACCAGCACGGCCTGCGGGTGGAGTTCCGCCAGTCGGCCTTCGGCGGCACCCGGGTCGTCCTGCTCGTCCCCGACGCGCTCACCGTCCCCGGCCCGCACTCCGGTCCGGTGGCCGTGCCCGCACCCGAGGAGACGGGCGCCATGCCGGCCCCGGTCCCCGCCGCGACCCCCGACGCCGACGCGCTGCCCAGCCGGGGCCGCGGCCAGGCCCTCGCCGGAGTCACGGCACTGCACGCCTCGGGCGCACCGTTCGAGACCAGCGGCGCGCCCTACACGGTGGCGGACGAGCCCTTCCCCGACCGGGAGGAGCAGCCGGGGCCGGACCCCGCCGACACGCCGTTCGCCGGTGCGGAGCATCCGTACACGCCGTACACCGACAACACCCCGGCCGGGGCGTACGGCCACGCCGCACCCGCCTCCCCTTACGGCGACGCGGACCGCGACGCGTACGGCGAGCGGAACGACACGACGTACGGCGGCTCCCCCCAGGACACGTACGCCGATGCCGAGCAGCCGTACATGAAGGCCGAGGGCCAGTACCCCGTGCCGCACCAGCCCTACCCGGCGCCCGAGGAGCCGTACGTGCCTGCGCCCCAGTCCTACCCGGGACCGTACGCGGCGGGCGTCCCCGACCTGAGCGGCTTCCCGGTCCCCGGGCCCCGGCAGCCGGAACCGGCCGCCCGGCGCCCCGGGCAGCTGCCGGTGGCGGAGCCCGACCATCCGGCTCCCCCGGCGGCGGGCACGACCGGCCGGGAGGGCTGGCCGGGGCGGCCCGCGCTGCCGGGGGCGCCCGCCGCGGAACCCCCGTTGCCGCGCCGGGTACGACAGGCCAGCCTCGCGGACGAACTGCGGATCGACCCGGCCTCCGGGCCTGCCGCCTCCTCGCCGCCGAGCCGTCCGGCCGACCCGCTGCCCCGTCCGGCCCCGCGCCGCGCCGGCGCCGCCATCGGAGCCTTCCAGCGGCGGTCCCGCGCCGCCCGCGCGACTGACGAGCCGCCTGCGCGGCCCGCCCCTCCCGCACCCCTCCCCTCGAGAGAAGAACGGTCATGACACGTACAACCGCCACTCACCAGGATCTCGACTGGCTGCTCGACGGTCTCGTGGACTCGGTGGCCGAGACCCGGAACGCCGTGCTGCTCTCCGACGACGGCCTCGTGGTGAGCCATTCGCGCACCGTCGAGCGGGCCGACGCCGAGCGGCTGGCCGCCATCTGCACCGGGCAGCAGAGCCTGGCCCGCGGGGTGGGCCAGCTCTTCAACGGCGGCGGCGTGCACCAGGTGATCGTCGAGCTGTCGGATCTGTGGCTCTTCATCATCTCGGCGGCCCAGGGGACGCACCTGGCCGTCGTCGCCTCCCAGGAGGTGGACGCCGAGATCATGTCGCTCGCCATGCACAACCTCGTCCAGCAGGTCGGGCAGAAGCTCAGCACTCCCGTGCGGAGCGACTTCGACGCCTTCGGCGGCGGGGACGGGCCGCGCGCGTGACCCCGCCCTGGGAGGACGAGGACCCCTACGCCGACGGGGAGGACGGGGCGGGCACCATGGTGCGCCCGTACACCATCACCCGTGGCCGGACCGCCCCCGAGCGGGACGACTTCAGCCTCATCACCGTGCTGACGACCGCGCACGACCCGCGGGACGAGCACGGGGCGGCCGTCCGTCCGGGCAGGCTCCAGCCGGAGCACCGGATGATCCTGGAGCGCTGTCTGCGTCCCGCCGCGGTCGCCGAGGTCGCAGCGGATCTCAACCTCCCGGTCTCGGTGACCAAGATCCTGCTGGCGGACCTGGTCGCCCAGGGCCTGCTGCTCGCCCGCGCGCCCCTGTCGGTGGCCCGGGCGGCCGGCGGCGCCGACAGGGGAATGCTGGCAGCCCTTCGCGACGGACTCGGGAGACTCTGAGCCAAGATGACCATCAGTCAGGCGGCTCCCGCCGCCGTGAAAATCCTCGTCGCCGGCGGCTTCGGCGTCGGTAAGACCACCCTCGTGGGCGCCGTCAGCGAGGTCGCGCCCCTGCACACCGAGGAGTTCCTGACCAAGGCCAGCATCGGCGTCGACGACCTGGCCGGTGTGGGGCAGAAGGACACGACCACCGTGGCCCTGGACTTCGGCCGGATCACGGTCAGCCAGGAGCTCGTCGTCTACCTGTTCGGCACCCCGGGCCAGGAACGCTTCTGGTTCATGTGGAACGACCTGGTCAACGGTGCCCTCGGCGGTGTCGTGATCGCCGACACCCGGCGGCTGGAGACCAGCTTCGCGTCGATCGACTTCTTCGAGAGCCGGGACATCCCGTTCGTCGTGGCGATCAACTGCTTCCACGGCCACAACACCCGGACGCCGGACGAGGTCAGGGCCGCTCTCGACCTCGACCCGCACGTCCCCCTGCTGCTCGGCGACGTACGGGAGAGGCCCTTCGGCCGTGACGTGCTGCTGGCCCTCGTGGACCACCTGATGAGCCTGCCCGTCGCGGCCGGCTGATCACCCCTTCCCCCGGCACTTCGCACCTTCCCGCAATGGAGAGTTCCCCTATGGCAACACCTCTGCGCGTCCTGATCCACGGTGGCGGCATCGGCGGCCTGACGCTCGCCACCGCCCTGGCCCGGCGCGGCCACACCGTCGAGGTCGTCGAACTCCGCGACCAGCTGGAGGCCCTGGGCGTCGGCATCATCCAGCCGTCCAACGCCCTGCACGTCATGCGGGAGATCGGCGTCCTCGACGACTGCCTCAAGGCGGGCTTCGAGTGGGAGGTCCTGACCATCGCCGACCCGGCCGGCAACACGCTGGCCGAGATCCCGCAGCCCCGCATGGACGACGCCCCGTCCAACAACGGCATCCCGCGCCCCGCGCTCGCCCGGATACTCGGCGCCGCGGCCACGGCGGCCGGGGCCACGATCCGTTTCGGCGCGACCGTCTCGGAGCTCACCGACGACGGCGAGGGCGTGGACGTCACCCTGTCCGACGGTTCGGCCGCGCGCTGGGACCTCGTCGTCGGCTTCGACGGCATCGGCTCGCCGCTGCGCACCCTGCTGTACGGCGACCGCTACACCCCCCAGTACACCGGCTTCGCCAACTGGCGTGTCACCGTGCCCCGTCAGGAGCACGTCCGGGGCGTCGTGATGGGCACCGCGGGCCAGGCCGCCAAGGCGCTGCTCACCCCGATCACGGACGAGCTGATGTACCTGGGCACGGTGTTCGCCGAGCACGAGGACTTCCGGCCCGACGCGGAGAAGGCGCACGAGCAGCTCAAGGAGCGGCTGCCGATGTTCACCGGCCCGGTCGCCGAGGCGCTCGCCGCGGTCACCGGACCGGAAGCGGTGGTGTACTCGCGGATCTCCCAGGTGACCGTCGAGGAGCCGTGGCACGTCGGCCGCGTGGTCCTGGCCGGTGACGCCGCGCACGCGAGCACCCCGCACATCGCGCAGGGTGCGGCGATGGCGGTGGAGGACGCGCTGGTGCTCGCCCAGTCGCTGGACGCCGAGGCGGACGTCGCGGCCGCGCTCGACACCTGGGAGGCCCGCCGCCGCCCCCGTGCCATGTGGGTGCAGGCGATGTCGCGCGCCGTGCTCAAGCAGGAGACGGGCGGGGAGACGACGCCCGAGGAGGACGAGCTGCTGAAGGTGGGCATCCCGGGCGCGGCGCACGTGCTGGTGCAGCCGTACTGACGCGCTGATCGCCCTGAACGCCCCGTGCGGGCCCGGACCGCGGGCTCGCACGGGGCGTTCGCGGTGTCCGGGGCCGGGTGTCAGGGCAGGACCGCCGTCCCGTCGATCTCGACCAGTGCCTGTTCGTCCCAGAGCCGCGCCACCCCGATGACGGCCATCGCCGGGTAGTCGCGGCCCGCCAGCCGGCGCCAGATACGGCCCAGTTCGGCGGCGTTCGCCCGGTAGTCGGCGACGTCCGTGGCGTAGACCGTGACCCGGGCCAGATCCGCCGGGGAGCCCCCCGCCGCGCGCAGGGCGGTGAGCAGGTTGGTGAGGGCGGTGGTGAACTGCTCGGGCAGGGTGCTCCCGCTGATGTCGCCCCGGTGGTCCAGGGCCGTCTGCCCGGCCAGGAAGACCAGGTGGCTCCCGGTGGCGGTGACGGCGTGCGAGAAGCCCGTGGGCGGTGAGAGTTCGGCGGGGTTGATCCGGTGGTTCGGGCTCATGCGGACGGCTCCCGGTTCGCGTACAGCTCCTTGGCGATGATGGTGCGCTGGACCTCGCTCGCGCCCTCGTAGATGCGGGGTGCGCGGACCTCGCGGTAGAGGTGTTCGAGCAGATGGCCGCGGCGCAGGGCGCGGGCGCCGTGCAGCTGGACGGCGGTGTCCACGACGTACTGCGCGGTCTCGGTGGCGTACAGCTTCGCCATGGCGGCCCGTCGCGGGACGCCGGGCTCCCCCGCGTCGTACGCGGCGGCGGCCGCGTACACCAGCAGCCGGGCGGCCTCGGTGCGGGTGGCCATCTCGGCGACCTGGTGGGAGACGGCCTGGAGGTCGCCCAGCGGTCCGCCGAACGCGGTGCGGGTCGCGGTGTGTTCCACGGTGGCGTCGAGCGCGGCGCGGGCCATGCCGAGGGCGAAGGCGCCGACGCTGGGCCGGAAGAGGTTGAGGGTGTTCATGGCGACCCGGAAGCCACGGTCCGGTTCGCCGAGCACGTCGTCGGCGGCGACCGGCACACCGTCGAAGTGGAGCGCGCCGATCGGGTGCGGGGAGAGCATGTCCAGTGCGGTGCCGGTCAGGCCGGGGCGGTCGGCGGGCACCAGGAACGCGGTGACGCCGCGCGCTCCGGCGTCCCGCGTCGTCCGGGCGAAGACGGTGTAGAAGTCGGCCTCCGGGGCGTTGGAGATCCAGCACTTCTCGCCGGTCAGCCGCCAGCCGCCGGGCGCGGGTACGGCGTCGAGTGCCAGGGCCGCCGCGTCGGAGCCGGCCCCCGGCTCGCTGAGTGCGAACGCGGCGACGGCGCGCCCCGCGCGGACCTCGGGGAGCCAGCGCTCGCGGTGGGCCGGGCTACCCGCCTGCACGACGGGGTACGTCCCGAGGCCCTGGAGCGCCAGGGCGGTCTCGGCCTCCGTGCAGCCACGGGCGAGCGATTCGCGCAGCAGACACAGGTCGAGGGCTCCGGAGCCGAGCAGCCGGTCGAGCAGACCCAGCTCGCCGAGCGCGGCGACCAGGGGGCGGTTGACGTGTCCCGGCTCACCCTTCTCCGCGAGGGGGCGCAGCCGCTCCTCCGCCAGGGTGCGCAGCTCCTCGCACCAGGCGGTCTGTGCCGGATCGAGCGAGAATGCCGTCATACCGGCGCCTCTCCTGTCGAAAGTCCCGTCGGAAGCTGTGCGTGTGCGGGTGCCGTCCCTCCCGGGGACCGCCCCTTTTATCGCGGACCGTTGACTACCGTCACCCAAACGATACGCTCCAAGGGCGACAAGGGGGCGATCCTTCATGGACCCGAACACCTCAGCGCACATCGACAGCTTCGCCAGGGAGCACCTGCCACCCGCCGACCAGTGGCCGGAACTGGTCTTCGACCTGCCCGAGCTGCACTATCCGGAGCGCCTCAACTGCGCCGCCGAGCTCCTGGACCGTACGACCGAGCGCTTCGGACCCGGCCGGCCGGCGTTCCGTACGCCCGACGGCGGGGTGCTGAGCTACGGGGAGCTGGGGGAGCTGGTCGACTCGATCGCCCATGTCCTCACCTCGGAGCTGGGGGTCGTGCCCGGCAACCGCGTGCTGTTGCGCGGCCCCACCACGCCCCGCCTCGCCGCCTGCTGGCTCGCGGTGCTGAAGGCCGGCGCGATCGCCGTCACCGTACTGGCCCAGCAGCGGGCGGCCGAGCTCGCCACGATCTGCTCGATCGCCCGGATCAGCCATGCGCTGTGCGACGTCCGGTCGGTCGACGACCTGGTCAGGGCGGAGGTACCGGGGCTGCGGATCACGGCGTACGGCGGCGACGCCCCCGACGACCTGCTGCGGCTGGCCGCCGGCCGGCCCGGCCCCTACCGGGCCGTGGACACCGCGGCGGACGACGTGGCACTGATCGCGTTCACCTCGGGAACCACCGGCCGCCCCAAGGGCTGCATGCATCTGCACCGCGATGTGCTCGCCATCGCGGACACCTTCTCCCGGCACGTCCTGCGGCCCGCCCCCGACGACGTCTTCGCCGGCAGTCCGCCGCTCGGCTTCACCTTCGGGCTCGGCGGCCTGGTCGTCTTCCCGCTGCGGGCCGGTGCGTCGGCGCTGCTGCTGGAACAGGCGGGCCCCAAGCAGTTGCTGCCCGCCCTGGCCGCGCACCGCGTCTCGGTGCTGTTCACCGCCCCGACCGCCTACCGGGTGATGCTCGACCAGCTGGACGGGCACGACCTCTCCGCGCTGCGGCGCTGTGTGTCCGCGGGTGAGAACCTGCCGGTCGCCACCTGGCACGCCTGGTACGAGCGGACCGGTCTGCGGATCATCAACGGCATCGGCGCCACCGAGCTGCTGCACATCTTCGTCTCCGCCGCCGACGAGGCGATCCGCCCCGGCACCACCGGCATCCCGGTCCCCGGCTGGCAGGCCAGGGTGGTGGACCGGGACGGCGAACCGGTGGAGGACGGCGAACCGGGACTGCTCGCCGTACGCGGACCGGTCGGCTGCCGCTACCTCGCCGACGAGCGTCAGCGGGAGTACGTGCGGCACGGCTGGAACCTCACCGGAGACACCTATGTGCGCGACGCGGACGGCTACTTCCGTTACGTGGCCCGCGCCGACGACATGATCATCTCCTCCGGCTACAACATCGCCGGCCCCGAGGTCGAGGACGCCCTGCTGCGTCACCCGGAGGTGGCGGAGGCCGCGGTGGTGGGCCGCGCGGACGAGCTGCGCGGCCGGATCGTCGCGGCGTACGTGGTGCGCAGGGAGGACTCCGCCCTCACGGCCGACGCGCTGCGCGCCTTCATGCGGGCCGAACTGGCCCCGCACAAATGCCCCCGCCTCATCACGTTCCTGCCCGCGCTCCCCCGTACCGCGACCGGCAAACTGCAACGGTTCCGACTCCGTGAGGACGACCCCGCTGCGGGCACCGGCGCACCGGGCCGAGAATGATCACATGGTCGAACCGCACACCCCCCGTTCGCTGATCGTCACCCTCTTCGGTGCGTACGGCCGCACCCCGGGCGACGCCCCGATGCCGGTGGCGGAACTCGTCCGGCTGCTCGGCGCCGTCGGTGTGGAAGCCCCCGCCGTGCGTTCCTCCGTCTCCCGGCTGAAGCGGCGCGGCCTGCTCGTCGCGGCCCGGACGCCGGGCGGGGCGGCCGGCTACGCGCTCTCGGCCGACGCCCGCCAGCTGCTCGACGACGGGGACCGGCGGATCTACCGGCATCCGGACCCGCGCCTCGAGGACGGCTGGGTGCTCGCGGTGTTCTCCGTACCGGAGACCGAACGCCACAAGCGGCATCTGCTGCGCTCCCGGCTGTCGGGACTCGGCTTCGGCACGGCCGCACCGGGCGTGTGGATCGCACCGGCCGCGCTGTACGACGAGACCCGGCACACCCTGGAGCGCCTCGGGCTCGCCCCGTACGTGGAGCTGTTCCGCGGCGACCATCTGGGTTTCGCGGCCACCGGGGAGTCGGTGGGCCGGTGGTGGGACCTGGACGCCGTGGCCCGGCTGCACGAAGGGTTCCTGACGCGGCACGAGCCGGTGCTGCGGTCCTGGGAAGCCCGCCCGGACGAGCCGCCGGCTCCGGAGGCCGCGTACCGGGACTACCTGATGGCGCTGGACTCCTGGCGGCAGGTGCCGTACGCGGATCCGGGGCTGCCGAAGGAGCTGCTTCCGCCGACGTGGCCGGGCGGCAGGTCGGCCGAGGTGTTCGGGCGGCTGCACGAGCGGCTGCGGGACGCAGGGGCACTGTTCGTGCGCCGGTAATCCGGTACCCCCGACGGCGGTCCGCCCGGCAGAATGCGTCGGCATGACCTGGACCTTCACCGATGACGTCGACACCTTCCTCGACGCGGCCGGCGCGTCGCTGGCCGCCCGTCCGGCCGAGAACACGGTCGTCCTGACCGTCACCGCGACCCTGCGGCGCCACGGCCCGCACGCCTTCGGCGACCACGCCCCGGTGCTGGGCTGGTGGCGCGGCGCCGACGGCGAGGTGGCGGGCACCGTGCTCCGGACGCCGCCCCACCCCGCCACGCTGAACGCGCTCGTCCCGGAGGCGGTGGGTCCGCTGATGGCCGCCCTCCACCTCACTCACGTCAACGCGGACCCGGCCACGGCTCGGGCGGTGGCGGCCCACTGGCCGGGGCACCGCGTGGAGGAGGAGCAGCGGCTCTACCGGCTGGGCGAGCTGGTCCCGCCGTCGCCGGCTCCCGGCGGCCGGGCGAGGGCCGCGACCCCCGCGGACCGGGAGCTGCTGCTGGACTGGTTCGCCGCGTTCTCCGCCGAGGCAGGCGGGCCGGGCGGGTCGCCCGCCCGGCATGCGAGGGCGGTGGACGAGCGGACCGCGGAGGGCCGGCTGACGCTCTGGGAGGACGGCGGTCTCCCCGTGTCGATGGCGGGCGTCTCGCCGCGGATCGCGGGCGCCGCACGCGTCGCTCCCGTCTACACCCCGCCGGAGCACCGCGGCCGGGGTTACGCGGCGGCGGTGACCGCCGAGGTGAGCCGGGCGGCCCGGGACGCGGGAGCGGACGAGGTGCTGCTCTTCACGGACCTGGCGAACCCGACGAGCAACGGGGTGTACACGCGCATCGGCTACCGGCCCGTCTCGGACCGGCTGCTGATCAGCGCGCGGGAGAGCGATGAGTGAGGTGCCCGGCCCGCTCTGGCTGGTCGCGGCGAACGTCGTGCGGTGGCGGCGGTACGGGGAGCGGGGGCAGGAGTTCCGGCCCGGCACGAAGGCGTTCCGGGGCGGGGCGAAGGTCTACGTGCTGGACACCTACCCGGGGACGGGGAACGAGCAGCTGACCGCGGTCGGCCACGGCCGGCACACCGGACGCTGGATCACCGTCGACACCGGGATCCGGCATCTGCACACCTTCCGGGCCCGGCCGGTGTACTCCCCGGCCGTCCTCCGGCGGTGCGCCGGCGTGCCCGCGCGGACGCGGGAGGAGGCGACGGAACTGGCGAAGCGGCTGGAGGACGTCGCGCGTCGGGGGCGGCACACGCATCACGCGGCTCCGCACCCCGACCCCTGCCTCTGTCACGCGTGCCTGCCGGTCAGTCCAGAGTGAGCCGCGGTTTCGGCGCGTCCGTGCGGCCGGTCGGCGGGGTGCGGCTGCCCGCGCGGTACGGGAGCGGCCAGGGCGCGCCCGGGCCCGTGTAGCCCTGCTCGGCTGCCGCGTGGAGTGTCCAGTGGGGGTCGTACAGGTGCGGGCGGGCCAGGGCGCAGAGGTCGGCGCGGCCCGCGAGCAGCAGCGAGTTGACGTCGTCCCAGGAGGAGAGGGCGCCGACGGCGATGACGGGCACGCAGAGGGTGTTGCGGATCCGGTCGGCGTACGGGGTCTGGTACGAGCGCCCGTACTCGGGCCGTTCGAAGGGGACGACCTGGCCGGTGGAGACGTCGATGGCGTCGGCGCCGTGCGCGACGAAGGCGCGGGCGATCTCGACCGCGTCCTCGCCCGTCGTCCCGCCCTCGGCCCAGTCCGTCGCGGAGATCCGGACGGTCATCGGCCGGTCGTCCGGCCAGCGTTCACGGACCGCGTCGAAGACCTCCAGCGGGAAGCGGAGCCGGTTCGTCAGCGTGCCGCCGTAGGCGTCGGTGCGGTGGTTGGTGAGCGGGGAGAGGAAGCCCGAGAGCAGGTAGCCGTGCGCGCAGTGGAGTTCGAGGAGATCGAATCCGCACCGGTCGGCGCGCTCGGCCGCGGAGGCGAACCGCTCGCGGACGGCTTCCAGCCCTGCGCGGTCCAGGGCGTGCGGGGTCTGGTTGACGCCCGGCGCGTACGGAATCGGGGAGGCGGCGGTCAGCTGCCAGTTGCCCTCGTCGAGCGGCTGGTCCATGCCCTCCCACATGAGCTTGGTGGAGCCCTTGCGGCCGGAGTGGCCGAGCTGGATCCCGATCGCGGTGCCGGGCGATCCGGCGTGCACGAAGTCGGTGATCCTGGTCCAGGCGGCCGCCTGCTCGTCGGTGTAGAGGCCGGTGCAGCCCGGGGTGATGCGGCCCTCGGCGCTCACGCAGACCATCTCCGTCATGACCAGCCCGGCGCCGCCGAGCGCCCGCGCCCCGAGGTGGACGAGGTGGAAGTCGCCGGGGACTCCGTCGGTGGCCGAGTACATGTCCATGGGCGAGACGACGACGCGGTTGCGCAGTTCCAGGCCCCGCAGCCGCAGCGGGGTGAACATCGGCGGGGTCCCCGGTACACAGCCGAACTCGTCCTCGACCGCAGCGGTGAACGAGGCGTCGCGCAGCCGCAGGTTGTCGTGGGTGACGCGGCGGCTGCGGGTGAGGAGGTTGAAGGCGAACTGCCGGGGCGGCTGGTCGACGTACGCGCCCAGCTCCTCGAACCAGCGCAGGCTGGCCGCGGCGGCGCGCTGGGTGGATTCGACGACAGGCCGGCGCTCGCTCTCGTACGCGGCGAGGGCGGCGGGCAGCCGTGGCTGTTCCTCGATGCAGGCGGCGAGCGCGAGGGCGTCCTCCATGGCGAGTTTGGTGCCGGACCCGATGGAGAAGTGCGCGGTGTGCGCCGCGTCGCCGATGAGGACCGTGTTCCCGTGCGACCAGCGTTCGTTGACGACGGTGCGGAACGTGAGCCAGGAGGAGTGGTGGGAACGCAGCGGCCGGTGGCCGAGGGCTTCGGCGAAGATCTTGGCGCAGTGCCGGGTCGACTCGGCGGTGTCGCAGGTGTCGAACCCGGCAGCGCGCCAGACCTCTTCCCGCATCTCCACGATGACGGTCGAGGCGCCGGCCTCGTCCGGCGGACCGAAGGGCCTCGTCGACGGGTGGCGGACGGGCGCCGGGCGGGAGAAGGGGTAGGCGTGCAGCTGCATCACGCCGTAGGCGGTCTCGGCCGTCTCGAAGCGGAAGGCGTCCAGGGCGAAGTCGGCGGCGAGCCAGATGTAGCGGCAGCGGTGGCCGGTGACGCGGGGCCCGAAGCTCTCCGCGTGCGCGTCGCGGGTCCGGCTGTGCACGCCGTCGGCAGCGATCACCAGATCATGGGAGGCGGCCAGTTCGGCGGCGGGCGGGGCCTCGGTGCGGAAGCGGAGGCGCACCCCGAGATCGGCGCAGCGCTCGTGCAGGATCTCCAGGAGCCGGCGGCGGCCGAGCGCGGCGAAGCCGTGGCCGCCGGAGGTCTGGGTATGGCCCCGGTGGACGATGTCGATGTCGTCCCAGCGGACGAACTCGCGCTGGAGGGCGGCGTGGACGACGGGGTCGGCGTGCTCGATGCCGCCGAGGGTCTCGTCGGAGAGGACGACGCCGAAGCCGAACGTGTCGTCGGGTGCGTTGCGCTCCCACAGGGTGATCTCGCGCTCCGGGCCGAGCCGCTTGAGCAGCGCCGCGGCATAGAGCCCGCCGGGTCCGCCGCCGATCACGGCGATCCGGCGCAGCGGCCACGGCACTTCGCCGGGCGGCGTCACCTGGATCACCGGCCCCGCCACGCCGGCGGCCGTTTCTCGGTGAAGGAGGCGTGGAACTCGGCGTAGTCCTCGCCGTGCATCAGCAGGGCCTGGGTGGCGGCGTCCATCTCCACGGCGGCCGCCAGCGGCATGTCGAGTTCGGCGGTGAGCAGCGCCTTGGTCTGGGCGAGGGCGAGCGCGGGTCCGTCCGCGAGGCGGCGGGCGAGCGCCGCGGCCCGCTCGTCGGCCGCGCCCTCCTCGGCCAGTTCGCTGATCAGCCCGATCCGTTCGGCCTCGGGGGCGCGGACGGGGTCGCCCAGCATCAGCAGCCGGGTGGCGTGGCCGAGACCGACGACCCGGGGCAGCAGGTAGGCCGCGCCCATGTCCCCGCCGGAGAGCCCGACACGGGTGAAGAGAAAGGCGAATCTGGCCGACGGGTCGGCGACCCGGAAGTCGGCGGCCAGCGCCAGGACGGCGCCCGCTCCGGCGGCGACCCCGTGGACGGCCGCCACGACGGGGAACGGGCATTCCCGCAGGGCGCGGACGACCTGCCCGGTCATCCGGTTGAAGTCCAGCAGCTGGGCGGTGTCCATCGCGAGTGTGGCGCCGATGATCTCGTCCACATCGCCGCCCGAGCAGAAGCCGCGCCCCTCGCCGGCCAGCACCAGGGCCCGCACCGCACGCTCCCGCGACAGCTCGGCCAGCAGGTCGCGCAGATCCGCGTAGGCCCCGAAGGTCAGCGCGTTGAGTTTCTCGGGCCGGGCGAGGGTGACGGTGGCGACGCCGTCCCGCGTCGTGACCCGCAGATGGCGCCAGTCCTGCGTACGGGAGGCGGAGCTGGGAAACGGACTCATCGAGGGTGGCCCCTTCAGCCGGCGGGCTGCTGCCTGGGGCCGGCCGGCGTGTCCGGGGCGGCATCGCGGGGCCGGCACGCGATGCCGCCCCGCACGTGCCGGTCGGCCTCCGCCCGAATTTATCACTCGTACGTGACTTCCGTCACGAGTACGCGATAAGCGGGGCGTGAGAGCGGAGTGACGAAGGTCCCGTTCGTACCGGTCGACAGCCCCTTGCCCGTGTCGTCTGGCTTCGTAAGGTTGAAGAGAAGAATTCTCGAGCTCCGGGACTGTTGAGGCCGGGGCTGTTCCCACCCCTCCCCGATCGGAAGGTCCGTCGTGCCGTCCGATGCTCCCGCACCCCTCACCTGGCGTATCTCACTGCCGCATTCCGCGGCCGCCGTGCCGATCGCCCGCGCCCTGATCCGTACGGTCCTGGCGGACCTCGACGCCCCCGCGGACAGTGACACCGCCGAACTGCTGACCGCGGAACTCGTCGCCAACGCCGTGGAGCACACCCCCGGCGACGAACCGGTCGAGCTGGTGGTGCAGCTCCTGCCGACCGGCTGCCAGGTGGAGGTGCACGACGGCTACCCGGCCCTGCCGGGCGATCTCTCCACACCGGAGCCGGGCTGGACGCCCGACCCCTGGCAGGAGCACGGCCGGGGGCTGCTGCTCATCCGCACCCTCAGCTCGTCCTGCGGTCACCGCACGACCGAGCGCGGCAAAGCGGTGTGGTTCACCCTGCCGTCGCCCGCCGAGCCGACGCCCTGACCGGGCCGCCCGCTCAGGCCCCGGCCCGGCCCGCCAGCCGCGAGCGACTGCGTCCGTAGGCGGCGTACACCCCCGCACCGACGGCCAGGAACACCGCGAACTGCACCCACGTCGACCAGCCGGTCCCGTACATCAGATACACGCAGAAGGCGACGCCGAGGAGCGGGCTGAGCGGGTAGAGCGGGACCCGGAACGAGCCCCTCACCTCCGGATTGCGGCGGCGCAGCACGATCACGGCGACGTTGACGGCGACCATGGTGGCCAGCGTCCCGATGGTGGTCAGGTTCACCACCACGTCGAGCGAGGAGAAGGCCGCCGGAACGGCGAAGACGACGGCGACGATCCAGGTGTTGGCGACGGGCGTCGCGGTGCGCGGCGAGACCCGCTCGAAGACCCGCGGGACGAGCCCGTCGCGTGACATGGACATCAGGATGCGGGTCTGTCCGTACATCACCGCGAGGACGACCGAGGCGATGGCGACGATCGCGCCGAACGCGATGATCCCGCCGCCGACACTCGAACCGGTGACCTGGTCGACGATCAGGGACAGGGCGGCCGGCTTGTCGGAGACGGCGTCCGGGCCGAGGGCGCCGATCGCGGCGAGGGCGACCGCGCAGTAGAGCAACGTGACCAGGCCGATGCAGATCATGATCGCGATCGGGATGTTGCGCCGGGGGTTCTTGACCTCCTCGCCCGCGGTGGTGATGGCGTCGAACCCGATGTACGAGAAGAACGCCAGCGACGCACCCGCGGTGACGCCGCCCGGGCCGTGGGCCAGGAACGGCGTGAGGTTGCCGTGCTCGAAGGCGGTGAAGGCGATGACGCAGAACATCAACAGGATGGTGATCTTGAGGACGGCCATCGCGGCGGTGGCCCCCGCGCTCTCCCGGACGCCGCGCACCAGCAGCGTCGCGGCCATCATCACCACGAGCACGGCGGGCAGGTTGATCACGCCGCCGTCACCGGGGCCGGCGGAGAGCGCGGCCGGAAGCTGCCACCCGAAGAGACTGTCGAGCAGTTCGTTGACGTACTGGCTCCAGCCCACCGCCACGGCCGAGACCGACACGCCGTACTCCAGGAGCAGGCACCAGCCGACGAGGAAGGCCGTGCGCTCACCGAGGGTGGCGTAGGCGAAGGAGTACGAGCTGCCCGAGACCGGGATCGCGCTGCCCAGCTCGGCGAACGAGAACGCGGTGAAGATACAGGTGACAGCCGCGAGGACGAACGACAGCACGACCGCGGGGCCGGCCTCGGCCACGCTGTCGGACAGGCCGACGAAGATGCCGGTGCCGACGACGGCGCCGACCCCGAAGCACACCAGCTGGAAGAGTCCCATGGTGCGCTTGAGCCCGTGACCCTCCAGGTCGGCGCCGGACTCGGCGATCAGCTGGTGCGGATCCTTGACGCGGTGCGGCGGGCCGGGCAGGCGCAGGGGGCTCACGGCGGTGGTCTCATCTCTGGTGGCGCAGGTGGGGGGCGGTGCGGCGACGGCAGTGGGGGCCGGGCGCCGCACACGAAAAATGGGGTTCGAGCGTGCGAGCTCGAACCCCACCAACGCGGACCATAATAGACACCCGCGCGTATGTTCACCCCATCGGGTGCATGAACATGCGGGACGACCGGGTCAGCGGGCGGCCAGTGTCGCCACCAGCACGGCCTTGATCGTGTGCATCCGGTTCTCCGCCTCGTCGAAGACGACGGAGTGCGCGGACTCGAAGACCTCGTCGCTCACTTCCAGCTCCGTCAGGCCGTGCCGGGCGTGGATCTCCCGCCCCACCTTGGTGCCGAGGTCGTGGAAGGCCGGGAGGCAGTGCAGGAACTTCACGTCGGGGTTGGCGCTGGCCCGCAGGACGTCCATGGTGACGGCGTACGGCGCGAGGGCGGCGATGCGCTCGTCCCAGACCTCCTTGGGCTCGCCCATCGAGACCCAGACGTCGGTGGCGACGAAGTCGGCGCCGCGTACGCCTTCGGCGATGTCCTCGGTCAGCGTGACCCTCGCCCCGCTGGCCGCCGCGAGCTCGTGGGCCTGCGCGACGACCGCGTCGGCGGGCCAGTAGGCCTTCGGCGCGACGATCCGCACGTCCATGCCCAGCAGGGCGCCGGTGACGAGGTAGGAGTTGCCCATGTTGAACCGGGCGTCGCCGAGGTAGGCGAAGGCGATGCGCTCCAGCGGCTTCTCGCTGTGCTCGGTCATCGTGAGGACGTCGGCGAGCATCTGGGTGGGGTGCCAGTCGTCGGTGAGGCCGTTGTAGACGGGCACTCCGCCGTGGGCCGCCAGCTCCTCCACGGCCTCCTGACTGTCGCCGCGGTACTCGATCCCGTCGAACATCCGGCCGAGGACACGGGCGGTGTCCTTCACCGACTCCTTGTGTCCCATCTGCGAGCCGGAGGGGTCGAGGTAGGTGGTGGAGGCACCCTGGTCGGCGGCGGCCACCTCGAACGCGCAGCGCGTGCGGGTCGAGGTCTTCTCGAAGATCAGCGCGATGTTCCTGCCGCGCAGCTGCTGGACCTCGGTCCCCGACTTCTTCGCCGCCTTGAGTTCCGCGGCCAGGCCGATCAGGCCGCGGAACTCCTCGGCCGTGAAGTCCAGCTCCTTGAGGAAGTGGCGGCCTGCGAGGTCTATGGCCATGATGACTGCTCCTGGGTCGGACGAGGGCGGAAGGGGACGCATACCGTAACCCTGGAAGTCTATACGAAACATTGCATCGGTATACAGTGCGATCGTTCTGAGCGTCTCCCGGGCCCCTCGCGCCCTCGCACGCGCCCCGCCTACACCGGGTCCCGGACGACCGGGCAGCTCATGCAGCGGGGGCCGCCCCGGCCCCGGCCCAGTTCGCTGCCCCGGATCTCGATGACCTCGATGCCCTCCTTGCGCAGATGGGTGTTGGTGGTGACGTTGCGCTCGTAGGCGACGACGACGCCCGGTTCGACGGCCAGGACGTTGCAGCCGTCGTCCCACTGCTCGCGCGCGGCCGCGTGCACGTCCTGGGTCGCGGTCAGGACCCGGATCGAGTCCAGTCCGAGCGCCTCGGCGATGGCGCGGTGCATGTGCTCGGGCGGATGGTCGGTGACCTTGAGATCGCGCGGACCGTCCCCGGGCTCGATGGTGTACGAGCGGAGCATGCCCAGGCCCGCGTACTTGGTGAAGGTGTCCCCGTCGACCATCGTCATCACCGTGTCGAGGTGCATGAAGGCACGGCTCTTGGGCATGTCGAGGGCCACGATCGTCCGGGCGGAACCGGCGTCGAAGAGGCCGCGGGCCAGCATCTCCACCGCCTGCGGGGTGGTGCGTTCGCTCATCCCGATGAGCACGGCCCCCCGGCCGATGACGAGGACGTCGCCGCCCTCGATGGTGGAGGGATAGTCGTCCTGGCCCTCCGACCAGTGGTGGAAGGCTCCGGCCTCGGAGCCCGTGAAGAGCGGGTGGTGACGGTAGATCGCCTCGAAGTGGACGGTTTCGCGCTGCCGGGCCGGCCACCGCATGGCGTTGATGGAGACACCGTCGTAGATCCAGGCCGAGGTGTCGCGGGTGAAGAGGTGGTTGGGCAGCGGCTCGAGCAGGAAGTCGTCCAGGTCCATGACGTGGAAGCGCACGGAGGTCGGCTCGCGGTAACGCTCCAGGAACTCCCGTTTGGTCATCCCGCCGACGAGCGCCTCGCAGAGGTCCGCGGTGGACAACTCCTCGAAGGCGGCGCGCAGGTGCTCGGTGGCCAGCGGTCCGTACTCCTTCTCCTCGAAGACCCGGTCCAGCACCAGCCGTCGGGCCACGGGGATCTCCAGCGACTCCCGGAGCAGGTCGCCGAAGAGGTGCACCTCGACCCCGCGCTCGCGCAGCACGTCCGCGAAGCCGTCGTGCTCCTCGCGGGCCCGGCGCACCCAGAGGACGTCGTCGAAGAGGAGCGCGTCCTTGTTGCCGGGTGTGAGCCGTTTCAGTTCCAGATCGGGGCGGTGCAGGATGACGCGGCGCAGCCGCCCGGCCTCGGAGTCGACATGGAATCCCATGCCCTCATCCTCACCGCGCGGGACGCGGTTCACCCGGCGAATCGCCAGCCGGTTCTTCCGGCCGTCCGGACGCGGTGGCCGGACGGTTCCTCCGACGGGCGGGACGGATGGCCGGCCGCTTCTCCGGCGGGCCGGGAACGGACGGCCGGCCGCTTCTCCGGCGGGCCGGGAACGAACCGCCTGGCCTGTCGCTCCGGCGGGCCAGGAACGGTCGTGGTCCCGGCCCGCCGGTGCGGCTTCACAACCGCGGGTCGACCGGCTCCGACTCCAGCGCCAGGACCGCGAACACCGCCTCGTGGACCCGCCACAGCGGCTCCCCGTCGGCCAGCCGGTCCAGGGCCTCCAGGCCCAGGGCGTACTCCCGCAGGGCGAGCGACCGCTTGTGGCCGAGGAAGCGTCCGCGCAGGCGGTCCAGATTCTCCGGGCGGGTGTACTCGGGGCCGTAGATGATCCGGAGGTACTCCCGGCCACGCACCTTGATCCCGGGCTGCACGAGACGGTCCTTGCCGTCCCTGACGAGCGCGCCGAGCGGCTTGACGACCATGCCCTCGCCGCCGCGACCGGTCATCTCCAGCCACCAGTCGATGCCGGCGCGGACCGACGCCTCGTCGGCGGTGTCGACGACGAGCCGCCGGGTGACCTGGAGCAGACCGGTGGGGTCGTGCTCCACCAGCCGGTCCAGCCACGCCAGTTGCTCGTCGTGGGGTACGGAGGCGAGCGAGCGGCCCTGCACGGCGAGGATCTGGAAGGGCGCCAGGCGCACCCCGTCCAGCCCCTCCGTGCTCCAGCAGTAGCGGCGGTAGGCCTCGGTGAACGCGGCCGCGTCCTCGGCCCGCCCCCGCTGCCGGTCCGCGAGCGCGCCGACGTCGATCCCGCGTGCCGCCGCCGCCGCGAGCGCCCCGGTGGCCGCGGGGAAGACGGCCCCCGACGCGGCGCCGACCGCCGCGTACTGCGAGCGCAGAAGTCCGGCCGCCTTCAGGGACCAGGGCATCAGCTCGGCGTCGAGCAGCACCCAGTCGGTGTCCCACTCCTCCCAGAGCCCGGCGGCGGTGACGGCCGCGCGCAGCCGGTCCAGCACGGCCTCGGTGAGCGCGGGATCGTCCAGGAACGGCCGTCCGGTGCGGGTGTGCAGCGCACCCGTCGGGCTGCCCTTGCCGAGGTCGCCGGTACCGAAGCGCTCCCGTGCCGCGTCGGCGTCCCGGCAGACCAGGGCCACCGCACGGGAGCCCATGTGCTTCTCCTCGCACACGACCTCGGCCACGCCGTCCGCCCTGTACTGCGCGAACGCCTCGGCCGGGTGCTCCAGATAGCCCTCCTCCCGCGAGGTGGCGGTCGGCGCCATGGTCGGCGGAAGGTAGGCGAGCAGCCGTGGGTCGACGGCGAACCGGCTCATGACCTCCAGCGCGGCCGCCGCGTTCTCCTCGCGCACCGCGATGCGGCCCATGTGGCGGGTCTCCACGACCCGCCGGCCCTGCACGTCGGCGAGGTCCAGCGGCCGGCCCTCCCGGCCCCCCGGGGCCTCGGTGCTCAGCGGCTGCACGGGCTCGTACCAGACCTGCTCCGCCGGCACGTCGACGAGCTCACGCTCCGGCCAGCGCAGCGCGGTCATCCTGCCGCCGAACACGGCCCCGGTGTCCAGGCAGATGGTGTTGTTGATCCAGGAGGTCGTGGGGACGGGCGTGTGACCGTAGACCACGGCGGCACGGCCCCGGTAGTCCTCCGCCCACGGGTAGCGCACCGGCAGTCCGAACGCGTCGGTCTCCCCGGTCGTCTCGCCGTAGAGCGCGTGCGAGCGGACCCGGCCGGAGGTACGCCCGTGGTACTTCTCGGGCAGACCGGCGTGGCAGACGACGAGCTTGCCGTCGTCCAGCACGTAGTGGCTGACGAGCCCGTCGATGAACTCCCTGACCCGCTCCCGGAACTCCGGGTCCCTGGCGTCCTCCCGCTCCAGCTGCTCGATGGTCTCGGCGAGCCCGTGGGTCTGCTGGACCTTGCGGCCCTTGAGGTAACGGCCGAGCTTGTTCTCGTGGTTGCCGGGGACGCAGAGCGCGTCGCCGTCCGCGACCATGGACATGACGCGGCGCAACACGCCGGGGCTGTCGGGCCCGCGGTCGACCAGGTCGCCGACGAACACCGCCGTACGCCCGTCGGGGTGCGAGCCGTTCACGTAGCCGAGCTTGCCGAGCAGGGTCTCCAGCTCGGAACTGCATCCGTGGATGTCACCGATGATGTCGAAGGGGCCGGTGAGGTGGCGGAGGTCGTTGTAGCGGCGCTCCAGAACCACTTCGGCGTGCTCGGCCTCCTCCTCCGAGCGCAGGATGTGGACCTTGCGGAACCCCTCGCGCTCCAGGCCCCGCAGCGAGCGGCGCAGCTCGCGGCGGTGGCGCTGGATGACGTGACGGGGCATGCCGGCGCGGTCGGGGCGGCCGGCGTTGCGCGCGAGGCAGACCTCTTCGGGCAGGTCGAGGACGATCGCGATGGGCAGCACGTCGTGCTCCCGGGCCAGCCGCACCAGCTGACGGCGGCTCTCGGGCTGGACGCTGGTCGCGTCGACGACGGTCAGCCGTCCCGCGGCCAGGCGCTTGCCCGCGATGTAGTGCAGGACGTCGAAGGCGTCCCGGCTGGCGCTCTGGTCGTTCTCGTCGTCGGCGACCAGGCCCCGGCAGAAGTCGGAGGAGATGATCTCGGTCGGCTTGAAGTGCTTGCGGGCGAAGGTGGACTTGCCCGAGCCGCTCGCCCCGATGAGGACGACGAGGGAGAGGTCGGTCACCGGCAGGACGCGCCTGGTGCCGTCGCTGGTAGTGCTCATGCGGCTTTCGCCTCCTTCTCGGTTCTGCCGGGCTTGTCGGTCGCGGCGGGCTTCTCCGCCGCGTCGGGCTTCGTTGCCGCGTCAGGCTTTTCCGCCGCGTCGGGCTTCTCGGCCCCGTCGGCCGCGGTCATCGTGAACACGGCCAGCTGGGTGGGCGGCCCCACCTCGGGGTCGTCGGGGCCCACCGGCACGAACTCCACTCCGTACCCGTGCCGGCGAGCCACGTCGCCCGCCCAGTCCCGGAATTCCGCCCGGGTCCATTCGAAGCGATGGTCGCCGTGCCGGACGTGGCCGGCCGGGAGGGTCTCCCAGCGGACGTTGTACTCGACGTTCGGCGTGGTCACGAGCACGGTGCGGGGGCGGGCCACACCGAACACCGCGTACTCCAGGGCCGGCAGCCGTGGCAGGTCGAGGTGCTCGACGACCTCGCTCAGGACCGCCGCGTCGTACCCCTTGAGCTGCTTGTCCGTGTAGGTGAGCGATCCCTGCCGGAGCGTCACCCGGGCGGCCTGGCGCTCCCCCATCCGGTCCAGCTTCAACCGGCGCGAGGCGATGGTCAGGGCGCGCATCGAGACATCGACGCCGACGATCTCGGTGAAACGCACGTCCTTCAGCAGCGCCTGCACCAACTGCCCCTGCCCGCAGCCCAGGTCGAGCACCCGGCTCGCCCCGGCACCGGTCAGCGCCGCCAGGATCGCGGCCCTGCGCTGCTCGGCGAGCGGTACCGGCCGCTCCTCCGTGTCGGCCGTCTCGTCGACGGCGTTGTCGATGCTCTCGACGTCCAGGTCGTCGGACTCGGCGAGCCGCACCAGCTCCAGCCGCTGCATCGCCTGCCGGGTCAGCCCCCAGCGCCGGGACAGGTACCGGCTGGTGATCAGCTTCTGCTCGGGGTGGTCGGCCAGCCAGCCCTCACCGGCCCGCAGCAGCTTGTCCACCTCGTCCGGCGCCACCCAGTAGTGCTTGGCGTCGTCGAGCACCGGCAGCAGGACGTACAGCTGACGCAGTGCGTCGGCGAGCCTCAACTCGCCCTCCAGCACCAGCCGTACATAGCGCGAGTCGCCCCACTCGGGGAACTGCTCGTCCAGCGGTACGGCCACCGCGTCCACACTCGACCAGCCGAGCGGGCCGAAGAGCTTGCTCACCAGCTCGGCACCACCACGGGCCGGCAGGGCGGGCACCTCGATCCGCAACGGCATCGGCTCCGCCGCCCGCTCGGGCATCGCCTTGCACGTGCCGCTCAGCGCGGACTTGAAGACGGTGCTCATCGCGACGGAGAGCAGCGAGGACGCGGCGTAGGGGCGGTCGTTGACGTACTGCGCGAGCGCCGCGTCCGGGGCGCCTCCCCGGCCCTTCCCCTTGCCGCGCCGCACCAGCGCCACGGGATCCACCTCCAGCAGCAGCGCTGCCGTGCACCGCTCCGCTGACGCCTCGGGATAGAAGACGTGCGCGGTGCCGTGCGAGGTGGAGAACGTCTGCGCCTTCTCGGGATGCTTGTGCAGCAGGAATCCGAGGTCGGTGGCGGGACGCTCCGGGGAGCCGGTGGTACTGATCGTCAGGAACACGCGTCCGAGTATGGTCCCGTTCACTCGCCCTCACCAGGCATTTTCATCCCTCCACCGGCTCGGTTGTCCTCCCTCCTTTGCCGAGCAGTGCGGCCAGTTCCGCGATGACGGGCGGGCCGACCCGGCAGCAGCCGCCGACCAGCCGCGCGCCGGTGTCCTGCCAGGCCCGGACCTGTCCGGGATCGAACGTGGCACCCCCGGCCCACGTCCTCCCCTTCGCATCCCAGCGTTCCCCGCTGTTCGGATAGACCACGACCGGCTTCCCCGTCACCTCCGCCGAAACCCGGACCGCCCCGACCACGTCGTCCGGATCGAAGCAGTTCGCCCCGGCCGCCACCACCTGTTCGTTTCCCCGCACGAGGGAGAACGCCTCCTCCAGCCGCTGCCCCGCCCTGGTCCGGTCACCGGCCACGGTGTAGGAGAGCCAGACGGGCAGCCCGGACTCCCCCGCTACCCGCAGCAGCGCCTGCGCCTCATCCAGGTCCGGCACCGTCTCCAGCGCCAGCACATCGGGGCCGGCGGCGGCCAGCGCCTCGATCCGGGGGCGGTGGAAGCGCTCCAGTTCCCGGACCGTGAGCCCGTAGCGGCCCCGGTACTCCGCCCCGTCCGCCGTCACCGCCCCGTACGGGCCGACCGAGGCGGCGACCCAGACGTCCCGCTCCACCGCCCCGGCCGCCCGCCGGGCCAGTTCCACGCTGCGGGCGAAGAGCCCGGCCGCCTCCGCCCGCCCGAACCCGTGCCGGCGGAACCCTTCGAAACTCGCCTGATAGCTCGCCGTGATGAGCACCTGCGCGCCCGCCCTCACGTACGCCGTGTGCGCAGCCTCGATCTGCTCCGGCCCGTCGGACAGCAGCCGTGCGGACCACAGGGCGTCGGACAGGTCGCAGCCCTGCGCCTCCAGTTGGTTGGAGAGCCCGCCGTCGAGCAGAACGGTCCCGGCATCGAGCGCCCCGGCCAGGGAACGCGACGGGGGGCCGGCGGGCCGGCCGGATCCGGGGGAATCATGGACGGGCGACACGCACACTCCTCTCTCAGGTGAGCGGGTCCCGCCCCGTCCCGGGGCGGGCCGGGGCGGGACCGGTCTCAGGTGAGCTGGGACTGGACCTGCGACGAGATCAGCTCCAGGTGTTCCAGGTCGTCGAGGTCCAGCACCTGGAGGTAGATGCGCGAGGCCCCGATGTCGCCGAACCGGCCGATCTTGTCGACCACCTCGGCGGGCGAGCCGGCCAGGCCGTTCGCCTTCAGTTCCGCCACGTCCCGACCGATGACGGCGGCGCGGCGCGCCACCTCCGCGTCGTCCTTGCCGACACAGACGACCAGGGCGTTGGAGTACACCAGCTCGTCGGGCCCGCGGCCCGCCTCCGCCGCCGCCGCCCTGACCCGGCCGAACTGTGCCTCGCTGTCCTCCAGGGACGCGAAGGGGATGTTGAACTCGTCGGCGTACTGCGCGGCCAGCCGTGGCGTCCGCTTCGCGCCGTGGCCGCCGATGAGCACGGGCACCTTGGCCTGCGCGGGCTTGGGCAGCGCGGGCGAGTCGGTGAGCTGGTAGTACGTGCCGTCGTAACTGAACGTCTTGCCGACCTCGGTGGCCCACAGACCGGTCACGATCGCCAGCTGCTCCTCCAGCCGGCCGAACTTCTCCTTCGGGAAGGGGATGCCGTAGGCCTTGTGCTCCTGCTCGAACCACCCGGCCCCCAGGCCCAGCTCGACACGGCCGCCGGACATCTGGTCGACCTGCGCCACCTGGATGGCGAGCACGCCGGGGAGCCGGAACGTCCCCGCCGTCATCAGGGTGCCGAGGCGGATCCGCTTGGTCTCGCGCGCCAGGCCTGCCAGGGTGATCCATGCGTCCGTCGGACCGGGGAGGCCGTCACCCTGGCCCATGCGCAGATAGTGGTCGGACCGGTAGAAGGCATCGAAACCGAGGTCTTCGGCCGCCTTCGCGACGGTGAGCAGTGTGTCGTAGTCGGCCCCTTGCTGGGGCTCGGTGAAGATTCGAAGATCCATGCATCCATCCTGCACCTCCTGACGCCGCGCACCCCTCTCAGGTGGTCCTCCCCACGCCGCCGCACCCGTGCGTCCCGGATGCCGGACGCTCAGCCGATGTCGGCGGCCGGGCCCACCGGTCCGTGCAGCACGCCGTGCGGGCCGTCCCGCTCCCGGCCGCGCTCCAGGTCCTGCTGGTGCTCCCGATCACGCTCGTCGAGCAGCCGGAGCATTCCGTGCACCCGGTCCGTCGACTCGTCGGCGGCGTCGATCGCCTCCATGCACTGCCAGTACAGGCCCTGCTCGTCGGTCTCGCACGCCACCCCGACCAGGGCTATCCCCACCTCCCCCAGCAGTGCGCCGAGGCCGGTCAGGGCTGCTCGCGGGTCGGCGACCTCGGAGAGCTGCGCCGCCCGGGCCACACCGGCCCGGGCGGCCGGGTGGTCCAGTGCCCCGTTGCTCCGTCCGCCGATCTCGCTGAGCCCGCTCGCCTCGCCCCGTAACTCCTTGGGGCCACCCGCAGCCAGCCGGCTGCCGATCGCCTGTGCCAGCGCCTGGGCCTGCCACGCCTCCGCGATGATGTCCGGCGTGCCCCGGCTCTGCGCCAGCGCCCTCCGGATGACTGCTACAAGCCGCTCCGCTTCCATCCCTTGCCCCCGTTCGATGAGAAAACCCGCTCATCTCTTCCATTACCCACAGTGAGGGCAGCGGTACCGAAAGGCCAGGGGATTTCGGAAATCTGTGGATACTCAATCAACTGTGCACAAGTCGATCACTCCGAAGAGTGACGGACGGCGGGTCCGGTGGACTCCGGAACGGGAAAGCGCTTCTCGTTCCGCTCGATCTTGGCCGCCAGCGCCGCCAGCACATCGATGCCCAGCACTTCGCAGAACTGCAGCAGGTAGGCGAGAACGTCCGCCACCTCGTCCGCCACCCTGGGCGCCGTGCCGGGGTCCTCCATCACCCGCGCCGACTGTTCCGGCGTCAGCCACTGGAAGATCTCCATCAGTTCGGCGGCCTCGACGCTCAGCGCCGACGCGAGGTTCTTCGGGGTGTGGTACTGCTCCCAGTCGCGTGCGGCCGCGAACGCGGTGAGCCGTCGCTGGAGTGTGCGTACATCGAGTTCTGTCACGGCTCAGGTCTACCACCGTCGCCCTGCCGCTCCGGTGGGCCCGGGGGCCGGTAGGCCGGGGGGCCGGTCGAATGGGGGCCGGCAGGCCGGTGGCCCGGTGGCCCGGGGCCGGCGGACCTGGCCCGCCACCCGTCAGGCGCCCGGCGGGCAGGCGGCGTACCGGGGCCGCACCCGGTCCCGGCGCAGCGGGTGCGCGGCGGCCCCGCCGGGACCCCTGCTACGCCCCCGGTACGCCAGCCGCCGTCACGCCCTCGACCTCCATGCCCATGGGCGACAGCAGGAAGACGTTCCGGTCGACGCGGTGCATCCCACTGTTCAGCCCGAAGACGACCCCGCTGGTGAAGTCCAGGATCCGCTTGGCCACATCGGCCTCCGCGCTGGTCAGGTCGAGGAGTACCGGAATCTGCGCGACGAGGTACTCGGCGACCTCGCGGGCGTCCGCGAAGACCTGGACCCGGAGCACCACCATGCGCCGCTGCTCGGCGCTCTCCCGCTCGTCCGGGACCGTGCGGTGGTCCACCCGGGAAGGCCACTCGTTGCGACTGCGCAGAGGTACGACCTGGGCCAGCCCCTCCCACTGCTCGTCCGTGACGTCATACCTGTCGTACCTGCTCACCGGACCACCCCGTCTGTGCATCGGTTGGCGTTGCGCCGGCTGCGCTCACTGTTCATCGGGCAATTCTCTCGCCCCTCACCCGTTCGGCCTACCAGCGACACGGGTCAGGAACCGACCGGAACCGCCGGCTGCCCTGTGGGCTCTCGCTCCGGTCCTGCGGACACGCTGGTGTCCAGCGGGGTGAAACGTACCGGAAGATGCACCAGCGCGCGGTGGAACGGCCCCGGCCGCCACAGCAGTTCGTTCACCGGAACAGCAAGTTCCGCATCGCACAGCTGACTGGTGAACTGCTCGATCGCGGTCATCGCGATGAGCAGGGCCGGCTGCTTCGCGGGGCACCGGTGGGGACCGGCCGACCAGGCCAGATGGGCGCCTCCTCCGGACCGCACGCCCGGGTCCGAAGTGGACGGTTCCGCATGGGTGTTGGCCGCCCCGAAGGAGACCAGGACTAGTTGTCCGGCGCGCAGCCTGACCCCGTGGAACTCGGTGTCGTGGCGCGGGTAGTGCGCCGCCAGATTGGCGAGCGGCGGGTCCTGCCACAGGACCTCGTCGATCGCCTCGTGGGCGGTCATCGCACCCCCGTGCAGCGAACCCGCGTACCGCTCGTGGGTCAGCATGTGCAGGATCGCGTTGCCGATCAGATTGGTCGTCGGGTCGTGGCCCGCGCTCATCAGCAACGTGATCTGCCGCACAGTCTCGTCATTGTCCAGGTTGGCCGGATGCGCCAGGAAGTACGAGGTGAGGTCGCGGCGCGGACGGGCGCGCCGGTCCTCGACGAGACGGGTGACGACCTCGACGAGGTCGGCATAAGCGGCGGCGGCGCCCTGGGCCGAGTTCATCATGCCGCCGATGCCGTCGACGATCCGTTCGCCGTCGGCCGGATCGACCCCGAACCAGGTGACGAAGACGTGCAGGGGGAGCCGCCGGGCGTACTGGGCGATGAGGTCGCCGCTGCCGGTGGCGGCGAACGCCCCGATGAGCTGTTGCGCGACCCTGGCCACCTCGGCCCGCAGGAGGTGCGGTTCGATCAGGGCGAGGGTGTCGTTGATGGCCTCGCGGTACCGCGCGTGCTGCGCGCCGTCGCTGAACAGCGCGGTGGGACGGTGTCCGAGCACGGGCAGCACCGGGGAGTCGGCGGGAATCGTCGCCTGCCAGGCGCGGGGGTCCTTGCTGAACGTGTGGGTGTCGCGCAGCAGGTCGACGGCCGCCTGGTAGTCGGTGACGAGCATCGCCTCGACACCGGGGGCGATCCGGACCGGCGCGATCGGACCGTGTTCCCGCAGGCTGCGGTAGGCGCCGTGCGGGTCGGCCGCGAAGTCGGGGCCGTACAGCGCCAGGGGCTGCGGCGGCTGCGGGTGCGGTGTCATGACGGGTCCTCGGGCTGCGGGTCCTCGGGCTGCGGCAGTCGGTTCAGCACGTGCTCGGCCAGCGCGATCAAGGCGTCGATGCTGCCGCGTCGCTCCCTCGCGTCGCACTGGATCAGCGGCGTCCCGGCGGCGAGGTCGAGGTGGGTGCGCAGGACCTCGTCGCTGTGGGCGGGCGCGTCGGGGAAGCGGTTGACCGCGACGGCGTACGGCAGTCCCTGTTCCTCGACCATGTCCATGACGGCGAAGGAGTCCGCGAGCCGGCGGGTGTCCACCAGGACGAGCGCGCCCAGCGCACCCCGCGCGATGTCCTCCCACAGCGGCAGGAACCGCTCCTGGCCGGGGGTGCCGAACATGTACAGCACGAGGTCGTCCAGGACGGTGAGGCGTCCGAAGTCGATGGCGACCGTGGTCGTGGTCTTTTCGGGGAGTCCGGCCGTGTCGTCGAGCAGGGTGCTGGACTGGGTCATCGCCTCTTCGGTGTGGAGCGTGGGGATCTCCGAGAGGGTGCGGATCAGGGTCGTCTTGCCCACGCCGAAGGGACCCGTGACGACGAGCTTCATCAGGGTCCGGGCGGCAGCCGGCAGATAGCCGACGTCCGTCCGGTCAGTGGAGGGAGCGGAGTCCAACGAGCAGCCTCTCGACGAGCGACCGGTCGATCTCCCCGGCACTGGGTATCGGCGGTCGCATGAGCAGAAGTCCGGCGGCCGCGAGGTCCGCGGCCAGGAATACGGTGGCGCTGACCGGCAGGTCCAGATGGGCCGCGCACTCGACCACGGTGAGGGCGCCCGGCTCCAGCAGGGCGCACAGCCTGCGCTGCTCCGAGCCGGTGTCCTGCGGCAGGGCCTCCTCGGTGCGCACCAGCACGGCGAGCCGGTCGAGTGCGGGACCGGCGGGCCGGGACCGGCCCGCGGTCACGAGGTAGGCGGGGATCAGACGGCGTCCTGGGCCGGCGGTCATGGCCGGGCGGTGGTGTCCGGTTGGCGGGCCGGCGCGTGCATCGCCCGCGTCAGCGCGGTGACCTGCACCTGCATCTGGTAGGCGATGTCGCCGAGTTTGGCACCGGGTTCGGCGAACAGCGCGAGCGTGGTGTTCTTGCCCGCCGGTACGACGATGGCGAAGCCGAGGTCCGACTCGACGACCGTCTGGGCCAGTTGCGGGGTCTCCGCGTTGGTGAACGCGGTCGTGAAGGCACGGGCGGCGGCGTGCAGGGTGGCCGTCATCGCGGCGACCCGTTCGCCGGAGGCCCGGTCCAGGCCGGGCGAGGCGCCCTCGACGAGGCCGTCGCCGGTGGCGACCACGGCGTGCTGGACTCCGGGCAGTTCCAGCAGCGGGGTCAGCACCCACGCGAGGTCACCGGTGGTGGGGCGGGGGGTGCTCACTTCTCGTCGTCTCCTTGCTCGTCCTGGTCGCCCAGGTGGTCGTGGCCGTCGGAATCCGGTGCGGGGGCCCGCCCGGCGACGCTCCTGCCGATCAGGGTGCCCTGCTGGAGGGCCGCCCAGGAAGACCCGGCCTGTTCGGGTGTACGGGACACCGTTCCGGCGGCCGGGGCGGCGGGGGCCGTGGCGGCCGGAGCGGGGCGCGGCGCGCGCCGGCGTCTGCTGGGGAGCCCGGAAGGCGCCGCGGCGGGCGGCGGTTCCTGCGGCCGGGAGTGCGAGGGGGCGGCGGACCGGTCCGGGGCGGGGGCCGCCGACACGGGCGCGGGGGCCAGCGCGGACAGGCTGTGGTCGTCCTCCAGCACGGTCAGCAGATGGGCGGGGACCCGCAGGATCGTGCGCATGCCGCCGAACGGCGAGGCCTCGATGTGGCAGTGGAAGCCGTACTGCACGACCAGCCGGCCGACGACGGCGAAGCCGGTCTGGGGTGGGTCGCCCAGCTCGGTCAGGAGGACCTCGGAGGGTCCTGCCAGCAGGGCCCGGGCCCGGTCCAGCGCGTCGTCGTCCATGCCGATGCCCGCGTCGTCGACCACCAGGAACGCGCCCCGGCCGCCGCTCTGCTGGACCGTCACCTGGACATCGGTGTCGGGGTGCGAGTAGGCGGTGGCGTTGGCGAGCAGTTCGGCGAGGGCGATCGCGAGGGGTTCGGCGGCACGGGCGGCGAGCGCGAGCCGCTCGTCGCGCAGGTGGTTGGCCACCTTGATCCGCTCGTAGCCGGCGACCCGCGACTGTGCGCCGAGAACGATCTCGACGAGGGGGGAGTTCTGCCGGGCCAGGCCCGGCCACGCGTCGCAGAGCACGGCGGTGGACTGGGTGCGGCGCAGCGCGAGTTCGTTGCGGAAGTCCAGCTGCAGGATGCGCGGGTCGTCGTACTCGTGTTGCAGCTCGTGCAGCAGTTGCTGGGACTGGTTGAGCAGCGACTGGATCTTGGCTGAGGTGCCGCGCATCGCCGCGCGGGCGGCCGCGTCGACGCGCTGTCGCTCCTCCATGACCGCGGTCCTGGCCGCCTGCACGGCCTCGGTGAGCAGGCGGGCGGCGCCGCCGTCGACCTCGGCCGCCTCCCGCAGCCCGGGCACGCGGGCGCTGGGGTGGGAGAGGGCCAGCGCGACGGCCGGGATCCGCTTGCGCGCCAGCTGCCGGATCTCGTCGACGAGGGCCGCGGTGCGGACCTCGGCCGCCTTCGCCTGGCGTTCGGCCAGTTCGGCGCGGGCCACGGCCAGCTGTTCCGAGCGGGCGGCCCGGTAGGAACGCGCCGTCGCCGCCACGGCGGCTATGACGGCGATCATCGCCACGATCCATGCCATGCCGTTACCGCGTTTCTGTCGTCGGGTCGGTCCTGCGGCCGGGGTGGCGAAGGACCGGGCGGTCAGTCCGCCGGGCCTGCCGTCTCACGGCCCCGCTCCACTTCTCTCGCGACCGTGGCCACGTCGGTCATGACCTGGAGCACGCTGGGGAGTGCGGAGCCGTCGAGCTCCCGGTACTCGCTGCCGATGGTGACCACCAGGCGCTCGGGCAGGCCCAGTTCGGGGTGGCGCCCCTCCGCGATCAGTCGGCGGGCCGCCTCCAGGGCGGGCACGCCGGCGGCGTGGAGGGCGTGGGCCCGCTCCCGTACGTACTCCAGGTAGCCGATGTGGTCGCGTACGCCGGCCCGGTCCAGTACCGGTCCGTGGCCCGGGACGACGGTGTCGGCGCCGGTGGCCAGGACCTGTTCGCAGGCCGCGATCACATTGCTGAGCGGGCCGGCCCAGTGGATCGGGTGGTCGCCCGGCTGCTGAGGGGACGAGGAGAAGATGATGTCGCCGCTGAACACGACGCCCTGGGCGGCCAGGTGCACCACGAGGTCGCCCGTGGTGTGGGCGGGCGGCAGGGACGTGATCCGGACGGGGTAGTCCCCCAAGGTCAGTTCGAGTTCCCCGGTGAAGTAGGTCGTCGGCCGGACCGGGTCGGTCTGCGACCAGTCGAAGGCGCCGAAGTGGCGCCCCAGGTAGTCGCCGAGCGCGGTGGCCGGATCGCTGCCGTTGACCAGGGCGTGCTGCTGCTGCGGTGTGGGCTCGTAGTGGATGTGCTCCCGGGCCTCGCGGGTCGCGATGATCTCCGCGTCCGGGAGCACGCCGGCGCCCCAGAAGTGGTCCCCGTTGGCGTGCGTGACGATCACGCGGTCGATGGACACGCCGTCGGGCAGCAGCTTCGTGCTCTCGGCCAGGAACTGTCCCGCCAGCGCCGTGTCGTACGGGGTGTCGATCCAGAGCGCGCCACGGGGCGAGACGAGCAGGCCGCAGTTGGCCAGGCCCCAGCCCCGCTTCGGCGGGAGCCACGCGTACAGGCCCCGGCCCAGGTCAACGACGTCTCCACCCGTGATCGACATGGACGCGATTATGCCGACCGCGATCCGGCCGCGCGTTCGAACCCGGCCAAGGGGCCACACTGTTGGCGTGAAATCGACTGTCTCCCACGCCGACGGCGGCCGACCGGTGACCGTACGAGAGCGATCGAGCCAGGTGTCGCGGGTGATGATCGGGATTTCTCGGCGAAAATCATCCGGAAACACTTCCCCTCCTTACCGATGCGGAGCGACCCCTCGTCAAACCGGCGGACGTCGATTACCCACCGCGCATGGCTGAAAATAGACGACGAAAACCCCCGGCGGGGCCGCTGGAGACGGCCGCCGGGGGCTGGTGGCTCACGTACTACGGGGTCGCGGGCACGTTCCACTGCTGGTTCGCGCCGCCGTGGCAGTCCCACACGCCGAGTGCGGTCCCGTCCGTGGTGGCGCTGCCCGGGACGTCCAGGCACCGGCCCGACGCCTTGTTGACGAGGGCGTGTGTGGAGCTGTTGTACGTCCACTGCCTGGCCGGGTCGGTGACGGCTCCGCCCGTGCCCGTTCCCGCGCAGTCACGTACCCGTACGGCCGCGCCGTTGGCCGTGCCGTCCGCGGTGAGGCAGTAGTCGGACGGCAGCCGCAGCGTGCCGTCGGCCGCTCTCACCCATGCCTGGTTGGCGCCGCCCGAACAGGTGTAGAGGTCGGCGACCGTACCGTTCGAGACGCCTCCCAGGGCGTCCGCGCACTTCCCGCCCAGACCCGTCACCGGGCCGCGCGCCGAGTTGCCGATCGCGAGGTTCTGCACCGTGGAGCCGGCGGCGACATCGGTCCGCGTCATGGACGCGCACGCGTTGCCGCTGTTGGACGTGCCCGAGACCGCGCCGGTGACGGAGGAGCCGTTGCCGGTGGGCGTCCCGAAGCGGACGTCGCTGAACGGCTGGTCGTAGCAGGTGGCGCGGGAGTCGTTCCATTCGAAGTACTCGGTCCAGTCGACCATCCCGGTGGGCGAGATGGCGGTGGCCGGGGTCTTGATGGTGCCGAGCTTGTACGAGGCGCCCGTGGTGGTGTCCGCGACGGTGGCGCCGAACCAGCCGTCGCCCTCGGCCGCGACCTTGAAGGTGTAACGGTGGCCCGCAGTCCAGGCGAGGTTCATCCGGCAGCTCATGCCTTCGCCCTCGCCGCCGAAGCCCTCGCACCAGCTGCCGGTGGAGCCGGCCTTGGCCTCGGAGACGTCCCAGACGGAGAAGAGGAGCACGCGGCTCTTGCCTCCGTTGGACTGCATCCCTATGTACGCGCCGTTGCCCTGGTCGAAGCCGAACTGATGGCTCCAGAAGACGTTCGCCTGGTATCCGGGATCGTGCAGGACGGTGGTGGACCAGGTGACGTCGGTCAGCTTCGGAGCACCGGAGAAGGAGTAGTTGGTGTAGGTGCCGGGAGTCGTCCCGATACCCGCTGCCTGCGTGGGGGCGGCCGTGCCGAGCAGGGCCAGGGCGGCTGCCGCGGCGGTGGCGGTGATGGCTGCGAACAAGTGGCGCAGAGTCATGCGTTGCACCTGATTCCGATGGGGGGATGGGGATCATTGCCTTGCATGCACCGGGATCAGTGCATTCCTTGCGGTGAAACCCGCCGGACAGGGCCGTGGCCCCGTCCGGCCTTTCCCGGTCAGATCCCTCTAGGAGCGGACCTGCCCGCGCTCGAAGTACGCGACCAGCTCGGGGTCGAGCGCGGGCACGTCGTACGGCGCACCGCCCTCGCGCAGGGAGCGGGTCGCGAGGACACCGGCGGCGACGCTCATCCGGGCGGCGACCGGCGAGGTGTCGGTGACGCCCCCGTCGCGCACGAACCGGCAGAACTCCTCCATGATCCGGGTGTCGCCTCCGCCGTGCGAACCGCCGGCTTCCGGCACCCGGTAGGTAATGTCGGCGTCGGCGCGGTACCCGCTGGGTCCGGTGTTCCAGACCTTGACCTCGTCACCGGGGCCGTCGCCGAAGTTCTCCAGCCGCCCCTCGGTGCCGATGACGGTGTAGTTGCGCCAGTAGTCGGGGGTGAAGTGGCACTGCTGGTAGGCGGCCACGACGCCGTTGTCGAGCTGCATGTTCATCACCGAGACGTCCTCGACGTCGACGATGTGGTGCAGGTCCTTGCGGGCGGTCGGCGGCCAGTCGAACTCGCGCAGCCAGTTGTCCGGGCGCGGGGTGTCCGCCTCCCGGCGCGGCAGGCCGCCGTAGACGAGCAGGTCGCCCAGCGCGTTGACGCGCCGTGTGTAGCCGCCGGCCAGCCAGTGCAGCACGTCGATGTCGTGCGCGGCCTTCTGGAGGAGCAGACCGGTGGTCCGGGTCCGGTCGGCGTGCCAGTCCTTAAAGTAGTAGTCGCCGCCGTAGCCGACGAAGTGCCGCACCCAGACGGCCTTGGGCTCACCGATGTCGCCGCGGGCGATGATGTCGCGCATCAGCCGCACGACGCCCATGTGCCGCATGTTGTGGCCGACGTAGAGCCGGGTCCCGGTCTCGTAGGCGGCGCGCAGGACGTTGTCGCAGCTCTCCACGGTGATGCCCAGCGGCTTCTCCACGAAGACCGCCTTGCCGGCGCGGAGGGCGTCGATCGCGATGGCCTCGTGGGTGTCGTCCGGGGTGGCGATGATGATCGCGTCGAGGTCGTCCCGGTCGAGGAGCAGCTTGTAGTCCTCGACCGCGACATCGGTGGCGAAGCGCTCGGCCTCGCGCCGGCGCACCTCGGGGTCGAGGTCGCAGACGGCGGTGATCGCCGATCCCTGTCCGGGGTGGTGGGCGGACATCGCGATGGAACGGCGCAGGCCGAGTCCGATGACACCGAGTCGCAGGTCTGACACGGGAGTCCCTTTCTCTGGGGGTGCTGTCGTGCGGGCGGAGACTACTTACCGGCGAGCGAGGCCTCGAACTCGGCGCGGATCTTGTCGCCGCCCCCGGAGCGCCACTTCCGCAGCTCCTCCTTGTAGGCGGAGAGCGGCTTGCGGCCCGCGATGATGTCCTTCTGGCAGTCGCTCATGGCGGTGGTGAGCGAAGGGCTCTTGCTGGTGTTCGTGTCGGAGAAGTGGCCGCTCGTCGGGTTCGTCTGGCTGATCTTGAGGAGCTCCTGCTGCCAGCCGTGAATGTTTCCGGCCAGCTCCGACTTGCCCGGCAGGTAGACGTACTCGGGGCCCGCGGCGAGGAAGGCCAGCGGCATGGCCGTGGTCACCGCCTCGGAGTTCCCCTTGGCCGTGAGCTTGACGTCGCCGTTCGCCGTGCGGGTGAAGTGCTTGCCCTCGATGCCGTTGTCGAGGAAGAGCCGCTCCTCGGTGCCGAACGGGGCGGCCAGGTAGTCCATGACGCCCAGCAGCATCTTGACGCGCTTCGCGTCCGCCTTCTTGTTGATGGCGGTGTAACCGACCGAGCCGTAGCCCATGTTGTACCTCGGCTGCGCGCCGGCCTTCGCGGCGAAGGGCACGATGACGCCGAACGGGAAGTCGTACGTCTTGGCGTCCACCAGGAAGCTCGGGAAGGACTGCACATAGGCGCCGAGGGAGCCCTGCGCCATCTTCTCCATCGTGGTGCTGAGGTTGGGGTCGGGCCAGAAGAGACCGGCCTTCGCCACCTTGACGCCGAACGCCAGTGCCTCCTGGTACTCCTCCGTCTCGTACATGTGCGTCAGCTTGCCGCCCTCCAGCCGCCAGCCGCTGGGCGCGCCGAACCACTGGCCGAACATGCCGATGTGGTTCACGTACGCCGGCTCCAGGACGTACTTGTTGCGCTTGGCGTCCAGGAGCTCCTTGCCCTTGGCGAGGAAGTCCTCGGCGCTGCTGAACTCGGCGCCGCCGACCGGCTTCCAGAAGTCCTGGTTGACGACGTAGACCTGGCCCATGGAGCCGTAGGCCACGGTGACCCCGCGGATCTTGCCGTTGACCACCGCGGTCTTCCAGGCGGTGGTCGGCAGGTTGGCCAGGTTGGGGTACGCCTTCACCGCGTCGCCCGAGAGGTACGGAGTGAGGTCGTGGAACTTGGCGTCCAGCAGCTCGGGCACGCGCTGGATGCCCTGGTTCGGCGGGAACCAGACCAGGTCGGGTATGTCGCCGCCGGCCATCATCGCGTTGAACTTGGTGAGGTAGGCGTCGACGCCCTGGTCCACGACGATCGTCATGTCGAACTGCGCGCCGAGGCGCTTGTTCAGCTCCTGCCAGTAGGCGTTCTTGGCCTGCGGCGGAGCGGGGGTCGTGAAGGTCTCGGTGAGGGCCGTGATGCGGCTGCCGTCACCGGGCGCCTTGGCCACCGACCTGGTGAGGGCCTTGGGGTAGCGCAGGTATGTGGCGTCCAGACCCGCGGCGTTGCCGGCCAGGTCCGCGGGGGCGGTCTGCGCGGCCACGTACGTCGGGAGCTTGAGCTTGGCCGACGCCTTGGCGCCGCCCTTGCTGACCGTGGCACCGCTGCCGCAGGCGCTCAGGGTCGAGAGACCCGCCACGGTCAGACCGGCGATTCCCGCGGCGCCCATGAAACCGCGCCGGGACATGTGGGTGGACATGGGGCTCCTTGAAGTGTGTGAGGTGCGTGGGCGTGGCGAGCCGGGGGTGGGCGGATCAGCCCTTGATCGCCCCGGTGAGGACGCCCTTGACGAAGAACTTCTGCAGGAAGGGATAGACGCAGAAGATGGGCACGATGGCGATGATCAGCACGGCCATCTGCAGGGAGGTCGCGGGCGGCACCGCGTGGACGCCCATGGCCGAGGCGTTGATGCTCTGCCCGTTCAGCACGTAACTGCGCAGGATCACCTGGATGGGGAACTTGCTGGAGTCGTTGAGGTAGAGCACCGCGTTGAAGAAGCTGTTCCAGTACCCGACCGCGTAGAACAGGCCGACCACCGCGAGGACCGCCTTGGACAGCGGGAGGACGATCCGGAAGAGGACCGTGACCTCACCGGCGCCGTCGATCCGCGCGGCGTCGTACAGCTCCTCGGGGATGCTCTGGAAGAAGGAGCGGACGACCACGATGTTGAACGCGTTGAGCAGCACCGGAAGGATCAGTGAGGCATACGTGTCCAGCATCTTGAACTGCTGGACCGCCAGATACGTCGGGATGATGCCGGGGGCGAAGAGGAACGTGCCCAGCACCAGCAGCAGGATCGGCTTGCCGAGGACCGTGCCGGGCCGCGAGGTGCCGTAGGCGATCATCACGGTGCACGCCAGGCTGAGCGCGGTGCCGATCAGCGTGATGAAGATGGAGACCAGCGCCGCCTGGGTGACGATCCCGCCGGAGAGGATGACCCGGTAGGCCTCCAGCGTCGGGTGGTGCGGCAGCAGCACGTAACCGCCGTTGGCGTTGAGCTCCTCGCGGCCGGCCAGGCTGGTGCCGATGGCGAGGACGAACGGGTAGAGCACGATCACGGTGAGGGCGACCAGAGCCGCTGCCTTCGCACCCTGTCCGTACCAGTGGGGCCGCTCCATCCACGGCGGTCTGCCGTGGGAGGCGCGGGGGCGCGTGCCGCCCCCGGGGCCGAACCGCGCGCGGCGCAGCCGGGTCGCGACGGACTGCTGACTCATCGGTAGACTCCCTGCTCGCCGAAGCGGTGGGCCAGCTTGTTGGCGGCGAGGATGAGGGCGAATCCGATGACGCCCTTCATCAGACCGGCGGCGGTGCTCATGCCCCAGTCGCCGTCGACGACGCCGTGGAAGTAGACGTAGGTGTCCATGACTTCGGAGGCGTCCGGACCGACGGCGTCGCGCTGCAGGATGATCTGCTCGAAGCCGACCGAGAGGATGTCGCCGAGCCGGAGGATCAGCAGCATCAGGATCACCGGCCGGATGCCCGGCAGGGTGACGTGCCAGATCCGGCGGAGCCAGCCCGCGCCGTCCATCGCGGCGGACTCGTACTGGCCCACGTCGATCGAGGCGATGGCCGCCAGGAAGATGATCGTGCCCCAGCCGCAGTCCTTCCAGATGGACTGGGCGGTGATCAGCAGCTTGAAGGTGCCGGGGTCCGTCATCACGTTGCCGATGCTCACCCCGTGCTCCATCAGCAGCGTGGTGACCGAACCCGCCCCGCCGAGCACCTGCTTGAACATCGCGACGACGACGACCCAGGACAGGAAGTGCGGGAGGTACACGACGGTCTGGATGAACCGCTTGACCTTCTCGCTGATGAGCGAGTTGAGCAGCAGCGCCAGGGCGATGGGTGCCGGGAAGTAGAGCAGCAGCTGGATCGCCGTGATCTGGAGCGTGTTGGAGACCGCGCTCCAGAACTCCGGTTCGGCGAGCAGTGCGGTGAAGTTCGCGAGGCCGACGAACGGGCTCTGCTTGAAGCCCAGGAACGGCTGGTAGTCCTGGAAGGCGATGACGTTGCCCGCGAGCGGCAGGTAGAAGAAGAGCGCGAAGTACAGCACGCCCGGCAGGCAGAGAAGCAGGAGTGACCGGTCCCGTCTCAGGCGGGACCGGAGCGGAGGCCGTATTCGCTTCTTCCTGCCCTTGCTCCCGGCGGAGCGGTCCGCGTCGTCGGGGTCGCGGGGCTGCGGCGCGGGCGACCGCACCGCTGTGACCGGCACATCTGCCATCGTCACAGGCACCTCCAGAGCTGGTGGAGCGAGAGAGCGTCCCGCATACGTGGAGGTGGCGCGCAGCCCGGTGGGCTCGGCCACTGCTCCTTCGCGGCGACAGGCCACATAGTTCACGACGGTGCACCGCGATGGCAAGAGTTGTTCATTTCGCAGAGGTAACGAACATCTATAGACATAGAAAAGCCATGAGAATAGTCCGCTTTGAGCATATTGATGCCCCGAAGGCGGGCTCGTCCAGGCGTGTTCGGGGCACCGGAGCGCTCCAACCGGGGTCACGGAACCTCTTGCCAGCAGGTTCACGACAGGTCCAGGATGCATCCGCGTGCTCGGCCTTGCACGATCGAGCACATCTATCAACATTCGCAATCAGAGGTGGGTAAGCCCGGATGCGCTTTCGTACGACCACCCTCGGCCGCGTCGTCGGCAGCGCCGTGACGGCGCTGGCACTGGCAGTTGGCCTAGGCATGTCCACGGCGGACACGGCAGTCGCCAACGAGGACGGCTGGGGAGACACCCCCGGCACGTACACGCACTACACCTTCCCCGCCGGTACCCCGGACCTGTCGTCCGTGACGTGGAGCACCACGGTCACAGCCGACCCCGGCTTCACCTCGCACACCTTCTGGTCGCACCAGTTCGGCTTCAACCAGGGGAACGGCGGCTACATCGGCATGCAGGACAACGGGGGCGAGGACCAGTTGTTCCTCTTCTCCGTATGGGACGTGAACCAGGCCAGACCCGGCACCGAGGGCAGCTGGTGCCAGGACTTCGGCGGTGAGGGCACCGGCTACAGCTGCCGGATGAACGTGCCGTGGAAGGCCGGCCACACCTACGCGTTCACCGTGGCCTCGGAGGGCGGGGGCTGGTTCGGCGCCACCGTCGAGGACACCACGTCCCACACGTCGTTCAAGCTGGGCAGCATCCTGACTCCGGCGACCGGCGTCAAGACGGCCGGCATGGTCGACTGGGTCGAGTACTACGAGTGGAGCATGACCCGCTCCACCTGCCTGCAGCAGCCCTACAGCGCGTCCACGTTCGGCCTCCCCACGGCCACGGCCCTGGACGGCGCCCAGGTCACCGCCACCGCCACACGCCCCGAGGACAACGGCGACTGCGCCAACGTCACCAGCACGATCGGCCCCCGGGGCGGCGAGCAGGTGCTGGGCATCGGCAACTCCCCCCGGGAAGCGGTGACCAACCGGGCGGGCAACTGCCTGGACGTGCGGGGCGTGGACTTCGCCCAGCTCGAATGGGCCGAGGACACGGATCTGGCCGCCGACGAGAACCGTCCCGCGGTCGTGGAGTCCTGCCACCGGCGCACCGACCAGGGCTGGGTGCACGGCGCGGACCGGACGCTGCGCCTGGTGAACAACTTCTGCCTGACCGCCGCACCGGACGAGGCCGGGGACGGCAAGAAGGTCCCGGTCACCATCACCACCTGTGCGGGTACGCCGGGCCCGCTGACGACCTGGACGTACGGGAGCGGCGGCTCGCTCGTGAACGACGCGACCGGCCAGTGCCTGTACGCCCCGGGCGGGCAGGAGACCGGACACCGCGTCGAACTCCGCGACTGCACCGGCAAGGCCGACCAGGCGTGGACCGCACCGCGCGGCTGACACGCGAACGAAGGGCGGGCCGCCCACGCTGCGGCGGCCCGCCCTTCGCGGACCGTGCGCGGATCCGGGCACCCGGCTCGCCCGCCGCCCGCACCGCTCTGCCGCGCTCGCCCTGCCCGGCCTCGGCCCGGCCGGGCCGGGTCAGACGGTGATGACGGTGACGCCGGCCTCCGCGAACCGGGCGGCCGCCTCGGACGTGATCCCCTTGTCCGTGACCAGGAAGTCGACCGCCCCGAGGTCGCAGACACGGGCGAAGGCACGCTTGCCGATCTTCGAGGAGTCGGCCGCCACCACCACGCGCTGCGCCTGCTGGGCGAGCAGCCGATTGATGCTGGCCTCCCCCTCGTGGTGGACGTAGGCGCCGCGTTCGGTGTCGATGGCGTTGACGCCCAGGACGGCGACGTCCAGCGTTATCTCGCCGAGTACGCCACTGGCCAGCGGGCCCGTCAGCTCGTACGACTGGGGCCTGGCCACACCGCCGGTCACCACGATCTTGATCTGCGGCCGGATCACCAGCTCGTTGGCGATGTTGAGGGCATTGGTGACCACCGTCAGCGTCGGCTGGCCGCCCGCTCCCGTCACGCCGTCCCCCACGAGGTCCGAGCGCACGGCGAGCGACCGGGCCACCTCCGTGATGGTGGTGCCGCCGGTCAGCCCCACCACTTCGCCGACCGCGACCAGTTCGGCGACGGCGCGGCCGATGGCCTGCTTCTCCGGCGCGTTGCGCCCCGTCTTGTAGCGCAGCGCCAGCTCGTAGCTGACACCGTGCGCGACGGCGCCGCCACGCGTGCGGGTGAGCAGGTGCTGCTCGGCAAGCTGGTCCAGATCCCGGCGGATGGTGGCGGCCGAGACGTCCAGCGTCCTGGCGGCGTCCTCGACGTCCACCCGGCCGTGCTTACCCACGAGTTCCAGCAGTGCGTTCCACCTGGCATCCCTGGACAAGAGAACTCTCCTTACAGGTCCGGGCTGCGTGTACCCATCCCCTTGGGTACGGTCACCGGACTCGCGCAAGCGTCGCACAAGGCTCCACCGAGTCAAGCCTTCTGCAAGATTTATGCTTGATAATGCTTGCACCTCCCGTATAACGTGCGTAAACGAGCATCCCCTCACCCGTACGGAGTGCAGAATGTCATTCGTCGAGATCGAGACAGCCAGTCAGCCGGACTGCTGGCGTCGCGCCGCGGACCTCGCCGCGAGTCATGCCGCCGCACTGCCGGCCCCCGGGGAGCGCATCGCCGTGGTCGGCTGCGGCACCTCGTTCTACATGGCTCAGGCATACGCATCGCTCCGTGAGGAGTCCGGGCAGGGCGAGTCCGACGCCTTCGCCGCCTCGGAGTTCCCCTCCCGCCGCCGCTACGACCGCGTCGTCGCCCTCACCCGCTCCGGCACCACCACGGAGGTGCTCGAACTGCTCGACCGGCTGCGCGGGACCACCCCCACCGTGGCCGTCACCGCCGACCCGGACACCCCGGTGATGACGTCCGCCGACGCCGTCGTGGTCCTCGACTTCGCGGACGAGCGCTCCGTCGTGCAGACCCGGTTCGCCACCACGCTGCTGACACTGCTCCGCGCCCATCTCGGTCTGCACACCGACGCCGTGGTCCGGGACGCGGAGACGGCGCTGGCCGAGCCGCTGCCCGAAGGACTGCTGGACTGCACCCAGTTCACCTTCCTCGGCCGCGGCTGGACGGCCGGTCTCGCCAACGAGGCCGCACTGAAGATGAAGGAGGCCTCGCTGTCCTGGACGGAGGCGTACGCCGCGATGGAGTACCGCCACGGCCCCATCAGCATCGCCACCACCGGCACCGCGACGTGGACGTTCGGCGCCGCCCCCGAGGGCCTGCGCGAGCAGGTCCTCGCCACCGGCGCCCGGTGGGTCGAGAGCGGCCTGGACCCGCTGGCCGAACTGGTCCGGGTCCAGCGCCTGGCCATCGCCCGCGCCGCCGCCCGCGGCCTGGACCCGGACAGCCCGCGCCACCTGACCCGTTCGGTGGTCCTGGCGGAAGCCTGAGCCGGATACTGACCCGCACATGGATATCGCGGAACGCACCGTGCGGGCCGGACCGGGTGCCGGCGCGGACGCCTGGACCGGCTTCCTCGCCGCTCCCGTGGACGGCGGCAGCGCAGGCGTGCTCGTCCTGGCCGGGTCCAGTGGCCGGATCGAGGACGAGCGGTGCCGGCTGCTGGCCCGGGAAGGCGTGACCGCCCTGTCGGTGCGCTGGTTCGGCGGCCCGGGGCAGCCACCGGGCATCTGCGAAGTCCCCCTGGAGACCCTCGTGTCCGCGATCGAGTGGCTGCGCACGGCGGGCGCGCGGCGCATCGGCGTCCTGGGCGCCTCCAAGGGCGCCGAGGCGGCCCTGCACCTGGCCGGTCTCCACGACGGCGTCGACGCCGTCGTAGCCCTCTCGCCCACCTCGGTGACCTGGGCGAACGTGGGACCGGGCCGCGACGGCCGAACGCGACCGCACCGGTCCTCCTGGACCTGGCGGGGCGAGCCCCTGCCGTTCGTGCCCTACGACGACGCCTGGACGCCCGCCGAACCGGACGGCGCGCCCGTCTCGGTTCTCGGCTGGTACGAGCAGAGCCTGGGGACCTCCGCCGACCGCGTCCCGGCCGCGTCGGTCCCGGTGGGCGGGCCCGGCACCGAGGTCGTGCTGGTCGCGGGGGGCGACGACCTGATGTGGCCGTCCCTGCGGTTCGCCGGGGAACTGGCCGCCCGCCGCAGGGCGGCCGGCCTTCCCGTACGTCTGATCACGCGCGCCGACGCGGGACACCGGCCCCGGTTGCCCGGCGAGGGGCCTGCCGCCCCGTCCGACCGCTTCCGGTACGGAGGTTCACCCGCCGCCGACGCCGCGCTCGGCGCGCAGGCGTGGCCGCACCTGCTCGAAGCGCTGCTCGGCACCGGCGGTTGCGGACGGCCGCCCGGTCACGACACGCACGCGTGAGGGCCGAGGTCCCGGGCACGGCGGCCGTGCCACCGGGCCCACGGCCCCGGCCCGGCGTACGGACCCCGGCCTCCTGGCCGCTCCAGGGCCCCGGTCCGGCCTGCCGGCCCCCGCTGCCTCAGGACTCCTCGAAGTAGGCGTCCAGGACCGCGTCGAAGCCCTCCGTCCACTCCTTGAGGCTGCTCCTGGCGGGCGCCTCGACCTCGGCGTTGAACCAGCGGCGGCTCGACATGTGGACCGTGACCGTGAACCGGCGGCCGAACCGGGCCGGCTTCAGTTCGACGGCGCCGATCTCGTCCCAGTGGAAGTCGGCCTCCTGGTCGTCCAGGGTGAACCGGATGCCCGTGCGGTCCGCGGAGATCGACCCGCGTCGGTCGCTCACCTCGAACGACGGGCCACCCGCGACCCCTTCCCCGGTCCCGTCCTCGTTCTCGTTCTCGTCCTCCTCGTCGTCCGCCACCGTCCGGGCGGCCGGCTCGCCTTCGGGCGCGGCATCCCCGGGTGCGGCCTCCACGGCGGCGTCGTCGGGCGCGTCACCCTCGGGTGCGGGCTCCTCGGTCCGCTCCGGTCCCCCGTCCGCCTTCGCGGCGGTTCGGGGGGCCGTGAGACCAGGGATGTACGCCGGGTCTGTCCCTGCGGCGTACGCGGGCTGAGTGTTCGGATCTATGCGCTGCTCCACGGCGGGCAGTATGGCCGACGAACCTGTACGGGGCCAGTGAGGCGCGTGTCGGCCACCGCCGCCTGCCGGGCCGGAACACGGCACGGGGCGGGCCGACCCACTCGGCCCGCCCCTCCCCCGTCCCCCCTGCGCCCGTCGGTCAGCCGGTGGAGCAGGCCTCGTCGCCCAGCGTGAACGCCGCCGGTACGGTGTTACCGCCCGTCAGGGTGCCGGTGAAGCCGAAGCCCACCGAGGCGCCCGGCGCCACCTTGCCGTTCCAGGAAATGCTGGCGGCCGTCACCTTCGCCCCGTCCTGCGCGGGGGTCGCGTTCCACATCTGACTGACCTTCTGTCCGTCCGCGAAGGTCCAGCCCACCTTCCAGCCGTCCAGGGCGGCGGTCCCGGTGTTGGTCAGCGTCACATCGGCCTGGAAACCGCCGGACCACTGGTTGGTGACCTTGTACGTCACCGAACAGGCCGCGTCCCCGGGCGGGTTCCCCGGGTCGGTGCCGGGGTCCGTGCCGGGGTCGGTGCCGTCCGGGGCGTCGCCGTACATGATGCCGCGCCCGTTGGTCGAGAGGTACACCCGCCCGTAGACCCTCGGGTCACCGGTGATCGAGGCGCCGATCCAGCCCCACTGGTGCGCGTCGTCGTTGATCCGGGTCCAGGTCGTACCCGCGTCCGTGGAACGGAAGACCCCGCGCACGCCGCCGATCTTCGCGGTGACGAACAGCGTCTGGTACGAGGCCCCCGCGGCCGCCTTGCCGAAGCCGACCGAGTCCGCCTGCTCGATCCCGGACAGCTTGGTGAACGTGGCGCCCGAGTCGGCGGAGTGCCAGAGCCCGTAGGCGCCGGTCGCGCTGCCGCCCGCGAGCCACACATCGCCCTCGGCGCCCGGCACCGCCTTGAACCGCACGTTGCCCTCGGTGGGCAGACCGCTCGACGCCATCGCGGCGAAGGTGGCGCCGCCGTCCGTCGAGACGTAGAAGGTGCCCGCCTTGTACCCGTAGAACTTCTTCGGGTTCTTACGGTCCGACTCGACGGTCGCCCCGGCCGGAATGCCGGTGGAGGCCGACCACGAACTCCCGTACCCGGTGGTGCGGTGCACGCCCGCACCCTCCGGGCTCCACACGAATCCGCTGCCGTCGGCCGCCGCGGCGACCGTGCCGCCACCCGTGACTCCGGAGGGCTCGGAGCCCTGGAACCAGTTGGACCCGTTGTCCGTGGAGAACCCGATGTGCGGGGCGGCGTCGGCGCTTCCGACCCGTACGACCGTGCTGGGGCTGCTCTCCGCGAAGTCGAGGCTGGTGGTCGAGGTGAGGTTGGGCGAGGTGAACATCATGCCCGGCACGGCGTCGAGATCGGTGTGCCGGAAGCCCCCGATGTCGCCGAGCGCGCTGAGCAGGGGGGCGCCGGACGGCGGGCTCGCCAGGTCGTTGACGGCCGTCTCCTCAAGTCCCTTCACCATGGGGGTGATCTTGAACTGGCTGCCGGAGTCCCAGTTCTTGAGGTTCTCGGTGCCGTAGACCGTGGCGCCGGTGCCGTACATCATGCGGTTCGAGTCGAACGGGTCGATCTCCAGCGCCTCCGTCATCCAGCCCAGCTTGGGCGAGGTCTCCGGCGGCGTCGGGTTGGCGCCCCAGGTCAGCCAGGGCACGGAGGAGACGTCCTGGGTGAAGCGGTTGGTGCGGTTCGGGTAGCTGCTGTAGTCCCAGGCCTGGGTCCAGGTCGCCCCGCTGTCCGTGGAGCGGAAGATCTGGGTGTCCGGCCACCAGGAGCTGTACGCGGTCGCCATCAGGGTGCCGGGGTGCTGCCGGTCCACGGTCAGTCCGCTGAACCCGTAGTAGGTGTCCGCCTCGGCGACCGGGCTGACGTCCTTCCACGCACCGGTCGCGGTGGTGTAGCGCCAGATCCGTCCCTTGCCTCCGTCGTACGGGCCGCCGGTGTCGCTCAGCGACAGGTACAGGTAGCCGTTCGCGGAGTCCAGTACGCCCTTGTGGGCCAGGTATCCGGTCGGCTGTCCGGCGATCCTCGACCAGGTGGCACCGCCGTCCGTGGAGCGGTAGACGGTGTTCGCCTTGTCGGCGACGCCGACGTAGATGTCCTTGGTCGCGCTGCCCGCGCTCCCGGTGCGTTCGTCGAAGGTCACCCAGACGATGCCCTGGTTGTCGCTGCCGTAGCCGCTGGAGTCGGCCGGGTCCTGGGCGTAGTTGCCCGGGTTCGGAAAGGCCGTCACCTGCGACCAGGTCACTCCGGAGTCGGTGGAGCGCCACAGGCCCTTGCCGCTGGGCGCGCCCAGGTACAGCACGGAGTTCTTGTTCGGGTCGACCGCGAGGCGCTCACCCATGCCGCGGCCCGGCATGTTCCCGCCGAGCTTGAAGGGCAGGGTGGCGGCCTTCCAGCTGGCGCCCCGGTCCGAGGAGCGCAGGACCGCGCCGTTGGTCGGGTCCCAGCCGTTGGTGTACGTGCCCACGGCGGCGTACACATTGTCCGGGTCGGCCGAGTCGGAGGCGAGACTCACCACGCCGGACCAGCCCCAGTGGTCCCAGTCCACCCAGTCGAGCAGCGGAGTCCACCGCTTGCCCGCCTGGTCCCAGCGGTAGGCGCCGCCGATGTCGGTACGGGCGTAGGCGAGGTTCTTCTCCGACCGGTTGAAGACGATGCCGGGGACGAATCCGCCGCCGTCGATCCGGACGTTCTTCCAGTCGTACGGGTCTGCGGCCAGGGACACATCGGATGCCTGGGTGGCGGGGGCGACATCACCGGTTCGTGCCGACGCCGGAGCGCCGGCGGCGAACAGCCCGGCGGTGAGAGTGAGTGCTGCCAGGAGGGCGGCAAGGGGTCTGGCGCTTGAGCGCACGGAAACGTCCTCTCCGAACGAGACCGCCGACAGCGGCGGTACGGGGCGGGTATGGATGTGGGAGCGCTCCCATTCGCGACCCGATGGTAGCGGCGCGAACCCGCCGGGAGAAGGGTGAGGGAGGGGGTTCATCGGATGACTTCGCGACTCACGAGAGACCATTGCGGCAGCGTCAGGCAATTCACCCGTCACACCGTGCCCGAAGCCACGGACGAGGACACGCCCCCTCCAACAGATGTACGGACCAACGGTGTTGAGGATGTCGGCTACCCCCGAGCGAAGTCGGCCTGGCCGCCCCCGCTTCGGCGTCGCCGCCGGCCCGGCCGGTCCTCACTCCGGGGGTGTACGGCAGGGACGGCTAGGGTGCCTCCGCGTGCATGTGGGCGACTGGGGGGGTGTGGATGGCTGAGGTCACATTGATCGATGCGGTGCGGAGCGGGGACGCGGGCGCCGTGAGCAGGCTCCTGGAGGCGGGCGCCGACCCGGAATCGGCCGACGCGCAGGGCGTCCCGGCGCTCTGCCTGGCCATCGCCGCGTTCGACGAAGCGGTCGCCTCCGCCCTGACCGAGGGAGGCGCCGATCCGCAACGGCCGCTCCCCGACGGAACCACCCCCCTCCTCCGGGCCGTCGACTGCGGCACGGTCTCGGTCGTTCTCGCGGTGCTGCCCGGCCTCGGGGAGCACCTCACCGAGACGGTGCGGGCGGAACTGCTGGCACGCGCGCGGCACTGGCACGAGACAGGTGTGGTAGCCGAGTTGCGGCGCAGAACGGGCGACCTGGGGCCGCCCTGCCGGGTCCGTGTGCGGGACAGCGGCTGGTGGACCGACTACGACGAGGTCACGCTCGGCGGGCTGACCGTGCGCGACGGGCACGCCGCGGTCCTCAGCAATCTCGAACAGTGGTTCGGGCGGCGTCAGTCCGTCGACGAACTGCTCGCACGCGCCCTCGCGCATCCCGATCCGGACCACGCCGACTGGTCCGAGGCCGTGGACGTTCTCGCCGGCCGGAACGACGAGGAGACCTGGGCGGCCGCCGCGGGTCTGCGGTCCCACCCCGACCCCCTGCACCGGCTGTTCGCCGCGGACGTCCTGCGCGGCATCGTTCTGCGGGAGGCGTCGGCCGGTACGCGGCCGGTCGTCTTCGAACCGCGGGCACCGGAGATGTTCCTCCCCTGGGCCGTCGAGGAGACGGATCCCGCCGTCCTCCGTCTCGTACTGCGTGCCCTGTCCGAGTCGGACTCCCCGGATCCCCGAGTCGAGGCGGTGGGACTCTCCTACGTCACCCACCCGGACGCGGAGGTGCGGCGCGAGGCGACCTCGCTCCTCCTCCGATCCGAGGGCTCGTACTCCCCCGCGGCGCTGCGGGCACTGACCGTCCTCACGCGCGATGCCGACGACGACGTACGGGCACACGCGTGTTCACTTCTTGCCGGCCACCAGGGCCACACCCGGGAGATCGCGGACGTACTGGCCGAACGCCTCGGCGACGAGGACCAGATGGTGCGCATCTGGGCCGTCTACGGGCTGGCCGAACGCGACGACCCCCGATGCCTGGAGGGCAACGAGCACGAGGGGCCGGTCGACTGGCGGTCCTGGCCCGACAACCACATCGTGGGGGCCGGCCGGCGCTATCGGTGGCGGATGGGCAGCGGAGCGAGATCCGACGGACCCCGAACCGCCTCGGGTCTGTCCGGCGGGTCGGGTCCGGGGCGCGATGTCGGTGGGCAGGGTTAGGTTCGCTGGTCATGGACCCGGAATCACTGCTGCAGCACCTGAGTGACGAACTCGACGCCTTCCGCGCATGCCTCGACGGTGATCTGTCTGTACCCGTCGAGCACTGTGGCGACTGGACGCTCCGTGATCTGGCCGAGCACCTGGGCAGTTCGAATCTATGGGCGGCAGCCGCAGTCACCGAACAACACGGCAAGCACGAGGCCGCCCCGGCTCCGCGCGATCCCGAAGTGTTTCTGCGGTGGTTCGAGGAGAGTTCAGCGACCTTGCTCACGGCCCTGCGCACAGACCCGAGTACGAGCGCCTGGACGTTTCATCCGCCGCACACGGTGGGCTTCTGGCAGCGACGCCGTGCGCTGGAG